>NZ_JBKQGX010000010.1:0-141305 GCF_050487245.1 Alcaligenes sp. Me129 | reverse complement strand
CCCCAGGCCTTTCTTGTTGCTGATGATTAAAAGTCGTTTACGGGGTAAGAACCCAGAATCTTGAAAAAGGCGACTTGTTTCTTCAGCTCTGCCAAAGCGGCGGCCATGGCTGGCTCGTCACGATGACCGATCAGGTCTACGTAGAAATAATATTCCCACTGCCCTGTCCGCGCAGGACGCGACTCCAGGCGCGTCATGGACACACCATGCACTGCCAAAGGAGACAGCATGTCATAGACAGCGCCAGCCCGGTTGGGCACCGCCAGAATGATGCTGGTCTTGTCATTGCCGCTAGGCAGGGACTCGATATTGCCAATGGCCAGGAAACGGGTGCGGTTGTGCGGATCGTCCTGAATACCGGCCTCGACCACACCCAGATTCCAGGCGGTAACAGCCGTATTGCCCGCAATCGCTGCAACCGTAGGATCGGACGACGCAATGCGTGCTGCTTCAGCGTTGCTGGAGGCGGCCTCACGCAAAAGCTGTGGGTAGTGCTTTTGCAACCAGTTCTGGCACTGCGCCAAAGCCTGAGGATGGGCCATCACACGGGTGACGCCTTCCATCGTGCCAGTTTGGGTCAGCAGATTGTGATGCACACGAATCGAGCGCTCGCCCAAGACACGCAAGGGCGAGTTCAGCAGCAAATCCAGCGTGCGGTTCACAGCACCTTCGGTCGAGTTCTCGACGGGCACCATGCCTACTTCAGCCTGACCCACTTCGACGCTGCGGAAAACCTCGTCGAAGGAGTCACATTGCAGGCCATCCAAAGCATGGCCGAAATGCTCGTAGGCGGCCTGCTCGGAAAAAGAGCCCTGCGGGCCCAGATAAGCCACGCGCAATACGCTTTCCAGACCGCGACAGGCAGAAATAATCTGCCCCCACACCGCTTCGACTGCTGCCGGTGTGAACGGGCCATCATTTTCAGACTGCAAGCGACGCACAATACGTGCCTCGCGTTCGGGCTTGAGGATGACTTCCTCTGTATTGAAGTCCTGCTTGATCTTGCCTACTTCCAAAGCCGCACGAGCACGCTCGTTGAGCAACTCCAGGATCTGGCGATCCAGCTCATCAATACGATTGCGCCAAGGGAGCAGGCGCTCAGTTAAGGTATTAGCCATTCCGTCGTTCAAATTCAGTCATGAAATCGATAAGTGCCTGCACACCCTCCAGCGGCATGGCGTTATAGATTGAAGCGCGCATACCGCCCACGCTCTTGTGTCCTTTCAGGGAAGTCAGGCCTGCAGCCGTAGCCTGTTCCAGGAACAGGGAATCCAGGGACTGATCACGCAACAGGAACGGAACGTTCATACGCGAGCGATACGCCGGATGCACGGTGTTGTTGTAGAACTCGGACGCATCCAGAAAGCCGTACAAGGCCTCGGACTTGGCCGCATTGCGTGCCTGCATGGCAGCCACACCACCCTGGCGCTCCAGCCACTTGAACATCAGCCCGGCCATGTAGATCGAGTACGTAGGCGGCGTGTTGAACATGGACTGCTGCTTTTCAATGTTGGCGTAGTTGAACGCCGACGGGCACAGATCCATGGCATGGCCCAGCAAGTCCTTGCGTATCATCATCAAGGCAATACCGGACATGCCGGCATTTTTCTGGGCACCGGCGTAAGCAACCGACACGCGCGAGAAATCGATCGGGCAGGACAGAATGTTGGACGACACGTCAGCAACGACGGGGACATCCAGCTTGGGAATATCATTGAACTCCACGCCACCAATGGTTTCATTGGTGCAAACGTGCAAGTAAGCCGCATCCGGGCGCACATCCCATTGGGAAGGCTCGGGGAACCAGGTCCAGGGCGCCCACTCCTTGCCCTGATCCTGCCATGCCTGACCACTGGTACCAGCAACGTGAATATCACCGTAACGCTGAGCCTCTTCGCAGGACTTGACCGACCAACTGCCCGAAAGCACGTAGTCGGCCTTGCCACTGCCATTGCGCTGAATCAGGTTCAAGGGCAAAAGGCCATTCTGGCCTTGTGCCCCACCCTGAACAAACAGCACCGCGAAATCATCGGGCACGGACAACAAACTGCGCAAATCGGCTTCTGCCTCGTCACGCACACCCATATAGTCCTTGCTACGGTGGCTCATTTCCATGATGGACATGCCGGTGCCATGCCAATCTGTCATTTCAGCAGCGGCTTGCTCCAGCACTTCCAACGGCAGCATTGACGGGCCTGCCGAAAAATTCCATACACGCATTACTCGTTTTCCTCGCCGGAAGGGTCCGCCTGGTCTTGGGCGGAATCAAGTTGATTATCCTGCTCCTGACCTTCTGGCGCCTGACCCTCTTCGGCCAGCTCGGCGTCGACCTCGTCATCGGTCTCCACCACGCGGTACACACCAGACAGCTCGCTGTCATCGTCCACGCTGATCAAGGTCACACCTTGAGTCGCACGACCCATTTCGCGGATTTCCGCCACGCGAGTGCGTACCAGCACACCGGCGTTGGTGATCAGCATGATCTCGTCGGTTTCACGAACCAGCACCGCACCCACGACCTTGCCGTTACGGGCGGAGGTCTGGATGGCAATCATGCCCTTGGTGCCACGACCGTGACGCGTGTATTCGCCAATCGGGGTACGCTTGCCGAAACCATTCTCGGTGGCGGTCAGCACGGATTGGGTTTCATCTTCGGCCACCAGCAGGGCAATCACGGACTGACCTTCTTCCAGCGTCATGCCGCGCACACCACGGGCTGCACGCCCCATTGGGCGCACATCGCCCTCGTCAAAGCGCACAGCCTTGCCGGCATCCGAGAACAACATGACGTCGTGCACACCGTCGGTCAGCTGAGCGCCGATCAGGTAGTCGCCCTCGTCCAGGCCCACAGCAATAATGCCGGCCTTACGGGGGTTGGAGAAGTCGGACAGCGGGGTCTTCTTGACCGTACCGCGCGAGGTCGCCATGAACACGAACTGATCTTCGCTGAATTCCTTGACGGACAGCACCACGTTGATCTTCTCGCCATCTTCCAGAGGGAACATATTGACGATAGGACGGCCACGCGAGTTGCGTGAACCTTGAGGCACTTCCCAGACCTTGAGCCAGTACACACGGCCACGGTTGGAGAAGCACAGCAGGTAATCGTGGGTATTGGCGATGAACAGCTTGTCGATCCAGTCGTCCTCTTTCATGGCGGTGGCTTGTTTGCCACGGCCACCACGACGCTGGGCTCGGTATTCGGACAGCGGCTGGCTCTTGATATAGCCGGTATGCGAGAGCGTCACCACCATATCCATAGGGGTGATCAGGTCCTCGGTATCCAGCTCGGTGGCGTTGTGCTCGATTTGCGAGCGACGAACGTCCTTGCCAGTCGCCGAGAACTCGTCGCGCACGGCGATCAGTTCGTCACCAATAATGGCAGACACACGAGCCGGGTTGGACAGGATATCCAGCAAGTCAGCAATCTTGTCCATGACCTCGCGGTACTCCTGAACAATCTTGTCCTGCTCCAGGCCAGTCAGGCGTTGCAAGCGCATGTTCAGGATTTCCTGAGCCTGCACTTCGCTCAGACGGTACAGACCATCTGTGTTCATGCCAAATTCAGCGCCCAAATCATCCGGACGGTAAGCCTGGCGGCCGCCCACAATGGCGCTGGTGTCGGCACGGGCCAGCATCTCGCGCACCAGACCGGAATCCCAGGACCGAGCCATCAGCTCGACACGGGCAACCGGTGGCGTTGGAGCCGCTTTGATGATTTCGATGAACTCATCAATATTGGCCAGGGCCACAGCCAGACCTTCCAGCACATGACCGCGCTCGCGCGCTTTGCGCAACTGGAATACGGTACGGCGAGTAACCACTTCGCGGCGGTGGCTCAGGAAGTAATCCACCAGCTGTTTCAGGTTGAGCAGACGGGGCTGGCCATCGACCAGTGCCACCATGTTCATCCCGAAGGTTTCTTGCAACTGCGTATTCTTGTAGAGGTTGTTCAGCACAACTTCCGGCACTTCGCCGCGCTTCAGTTCAATGACCAAACGCATACCGTCCTTGTCGGACTCGTCGCGGATATCGGAGATACCCTCGATGCGTTTTTCGTTGACCAGCTCGGCAATGCGTTCCTGCAGCGACTTCTTGTTAACCTGGTAAGGAATGGCGTCGACCACGATGGCCTGACGGTTGCCCTTTTCCATGTCTTCAAAGTGTGTACTGGCGCGCATAATGACGCGGCCACGGCCCGTGCGATAGCCTTCGCGCACACCGGACATGCCATAAATAATGGCGCCGGTCGGGAAGTCGGGGGCCGGGATGTATTCGATCAGCTCATCAACCGTGCACTCGGGGTGGCTCAGGCAGTACAGACAGCCGTTGACCACTTCAGACAGGTTATGCGGCGGAATATTGGTAGCCATACCCACGGCAATACCCGAGCTGCCGTTGACCAGCAGGTTGGGCAGACGCGAAGGCAACAGGGCCGGTTCTTTTTCGCTGCCATCATAGTTAGGCACGAAATCCACGGTTTCCTGGTCGATATCGGCCAGCAGTTCGTGGGCGATCTTGGCCAGACGGATTTCGGTGTAACGCATGGCCGCGGCGTTATCCCCGTCGATGGAACCAAAGTTACCTTGTCCGTCGACCAGGGTGTAGCGCATGGAAAAGTCCTGCGCCAGACGCACGATAGTGTCATAGACGGCAGAGTCACCATGAGGGTGGTACTTACCGATCACATCACCGACGATACGAGCCGACTTCTTATAGGCACGATTCCAGTCGTTATTGAGTTCATGCATGGCGAACAGAACACGGCGATGCACGGGCTTCAAACCATCTCGCACGTCGGGAAGAGCACGGCCCACAATCACGCTCATGGCGTAATCGAGGTAGCTGCGGCGCATCTCCTCTTCAAGCGAAACGGGAAGCGTCTCCTTGGCAAAGGAATCCATAGGTCAATTCTTTATAGATATGGGTTAAGCAGTAAGCCAGCCGTAAACGGACAAGAGGAAATTCTAGCACTTTCACATAGAGGGACGCAGCGTAGCGAGGCGAGAAGGCGGGCGATATGTGATTGAAACGGTCGATTCGTCAAAAATCCATCGTCCACTAATCGTATCGATGATGGATTGAAGAAGCGGCCCCACCCTTTCCCTGTTGCCTAAAACCAACAATAAAAGGAAAGAACAAGGCTAATTCCACGCATCTTCACGAATCGTTCCCCGTCCCCCTCACGCATGTGGCCGAAATGTCTTAAGATTCGACCTAACACGCATGAAACCCAGCGCAAGCAAGTCTTTGTTCCGTTCAAAGGATTGCTATACTGGTTCCGTTAATCAGCGGCAGGGGTTCGCTGCGGTCACTTAACAGCATCAGCTCAACGAGGAGAAATATGAACAAACCCTCCAAAATCGCACTTGTACTCGCCATTGCCGCCGCATCGGCCACTAGTGCAGTTTCCGCACAAGAGTCCGGCGAAGTTAACAACTGGCGCAATCCGTTCGGCGACGTTTGGAAAAACGGCACCAACGAACTGTGCTGGCGCAACAACTTCTGGACACCTGCTACAGGTATTCCAGGTTGTGACGGTGTGCCCGTTGCCCAAGCCCCCGAAGCTCCTGTCGTCGCTCCTACTGTCACCAAAGTGACTCTGAACGCTGACACGTTCTTCGACTTCGACAAATCCACCATCAAGCCAGAAGGCCGCCAGGTTCTGGATCAAGTGGCTGACACCGTTCAGTCCATCGATCTGGAAACTCTGATCGCTACCGGTCACACTGACTCGATCGGCGCTGAAGCTTACAACCAGAAGCTGTCCGAGCGTCGCGCCAATGCTGTTAAAGCATACTTGGTCAACAAGGGCGTACCTGCAGACCGTATCTACACCGAAGGCAAGGGCGAAGCTCAGCCAGTGGCGTCCAACAAGACCCGCGAAGGCCGTGCTCAAAACCGTCGCGTAGAAATCGAAATCGTGGGCAACCGCAAGTAATTCTTGCTGCATCACGTATTTCTGTAGCTAAGGCTACAATTAAGGCTCCGCTTTTGCGGGGCCTTAATTTTTTTGGATGAGCCATGACCGCTTCCACCGTCACTAACGTCAATGTCGATCCCGCAGAGATCGATAAATTCAGTGCACTGGCATCCCGCTGGTGGGACCCTGACAGCGAGTTCAAACCGCTGCACGCCATCAACCCTTTGCGTCTGGACTGGATTCTGTCCTACACCGGCTCCCTGGCGGGCAAGCAGGTATTAGACGTCGGTTGTGGTGGCGGAATCTTGTCGGAAAGCCTGGCTCAGTCCGGCGCCGACGTCACCGGCATTGATCTGGCCGAGCGCTCCTTGAAGATTGCCCGTTTGCACAGTCTGGAATCGGGCGTACCCGTCAAATACGAGATGATCAGCGCCGAAGATATGGCCGATCAGCACCCTGGTCGTTTTGACGTTGTCACCTGCATGGAAATGCTGGAACATGTCCCCGATCCGGGCTCCATCATTGCGGCCTGCGCCAAACTGGTCAAACCCGGTGGCTGGGTCTTTTTCTCGACCCTGAATCGCAATCCCAAATCTTTCTTATTTGCCATTGTGGGTGCCGAGTACCTCTTGCGCCTGATTCCCAAGGGCACGCACAGCTATGAGGGCTTCATCAAACCCAGCGAGCTGATTTCCTCGGCCCGCCGCAGTGGTCTGGATGCCCTGGCATTGAAAGGTCTGGAATACAACCCGATTACCGAGCACTATCGCCTGTCTGGCGACACCTCCGTCAACTACCTGCTGGCCAGCCGCCGCCAAAGCTAAGCCCTCATGAATAAACTGGTTCTATTCGATTTTGACGGCACCTTGGCCGACTCTGCTCCAGATCTGGCTGCTACGGCCAATCGCATGCGCAAGGAACATGGCCTGCCTGATTTGCCCTACGAAGCGCTGCGGCCCTATGCCTCGCACGGTGCACGCGGACTGCTCAAGGTAGCGCTGGATATCAATACCGATCACCCCAACTACGCACAATTGCGAGCGCAGTTCCTGCAGGACTACAACGATCACATGACGGAGCTGACCTATCTGTTTGAGGGCGTAGCCCCCATGCTGAAACAGCTAGAGCAGGCCGGCTACACCTGGGGCATCGTCACCAACAAGCTGGAATACCTGGCCCTGCCCCTGATCCGTCATTTAGGACTGGAAGCGGGTTGCGCAGTCACCGTCGGCGGCGATACCACCCAGCACACCAAGCCTCATCCCGCCCCCTTGCTATATGCCGCCGAGAAAACGGGCTTTGATCCCAAAGACTGCCTGTACGTAGGTGATGATCTGCGCGACATCCAGGCAGGTCAGGCGGCGGGCATGGCTACCATGATTGCCGCCTACGGCTACTGCGCGCAGGACGACAGCCTGAGCACTTGGCAAGCCGATATGACCGTGCATCACGCCTCTGATATCTGGGAAGGCGTACAACGCTGGGCCAACGGTCAGCTATCCCGCCCTTCCCCGCTGGCCTGCTAAACAGGCTTAAGGCAGCAGCTCCGACAGGCGCTGCTGCATCCACACTGCCGCAGGGGGCAAAGTTTGCCCCTGTCGCCACAGCATCCGCACTGGCAAGGGTGGCAAAACCATCTCCCGGCAATGCAACTGCGCCAACTTGTTGCGCAAGTTTTCATACTCCGCAATGTTCAGCGGCAAAATCGCCCAGCCCAGACTATCGGCCACCATATCGGCAATGACATAAAAGCTGTCTGAGCGCCACACACTGGGGCTGACAACCGTCTGCTCTGTCCCTTCGATATGAATCAGCAATTGTCGATGTGCCGTCAGCTCCTTACGGCTGACCTGATGCAGACTGGCAAGCTGGTGCGTACGCGCCACACAAATTGCTTGGGGCACAGCGCCAATATAGCTTTGCGCAAATGACGTGGCATCAGCTCCGCGATCAAACTGAAAAGCCATATCCGAGCGCCCTTCCTGCACATAGTCCATCACCTCGGAAGCGGTTCCGTTCCAGACCGTCAACTCCAGCGCAGGCCAGCGTTCAGCCAGCTCCTTGAGCAGCAGCCGCAAGGGCTCTTGAGGCAAGGCTTCATCCAGAGCAATTTCCAGTCTGGTCGGTTGCCCTTGCGAGAAATCCAGGGCCCGACGATTCAACACATCTACCTGACGCAACAGAGCCTTGGCTTCCAGCAGCATGATTTCGCCCGGCACCGTCAGGCTTAACGTTCGTCGTGAACGATCAAACAGCTCCAGATTCAGATCCGCTTCCAGCAGGGAAATCGAGGTGCTGACGGCTGACTGCACCTTGCCCAACTCTTTCGCGGCCTGAGTCATGGAGCCAGTTTCTGCCACAGCGACAAAATGTCGAATACGTTCTAGTGTCCAATCCATTTATCTATTTTATAGATGCTAATCAACTTTGACTGTTGATAATATTGATAGATCATACTTGCTTTCCTACCCCTCTGGTCTTTTATGCTGCACAGCTCGATTACCCATCAAGCCCACACTGCTCCCCTATCCCCAAGCCGTCGCTGGTTGATCCTGGCAATTGTGTCGGCAGCTCTTCTACTGATTGTGGTGGACATGACGGTGCTCTACACCGCCCTGCCACGCCTGACCCATGATCTGCAGGCCTCGGCCGCGGACAAGCTGTGGATCATCAACAGCTACGCTCTGGTCGTCTCCGGACTGCTGCTGGGCATGGGCACCCTGGGTGACCGCCTGGGTCACAAGCGCCTGTTCCTGTCGGGTCTGGCCATGTTTGGTCTGGCTTCAGTCGCAGCCGCCTACTCTCCGAACCCAACGGCCTTGATCGCCGCACGCGCCTTTTTAGGTGTGGCAGCGGCCATGATGATGCCCGCCACTTTATCGCTGATACGCATCACCTTTCATGATGAGCGCGAACGTGCGGTGGCCTTCGGTGTCTGGTCTTCTATCGCCTCCGGTGGTGCCGCCTTTGGTCCGGTTCTGGGCGGATTCCTGCTGGAACATTTCTGGTGGGGATCCGTCTTTCTGATCAACGTGCCCATCGTGCTGATCGCGCTGCCTATGGGCTGGATTCTGGTGCCCCGCTCCACGCCAGATGCATCGCGCCCCTGGGATATCAAAGGCTCCTTGCTGATCATGGTGGGCCTGGTAGCCAGCACCCTGGCTATCAAGGAAATGGGCAAGCTGCATACGGATTGGGGTTTGACCGCTGCCGCCCTGCTGATCGGCATCTTGTTTCTGAGCTGGTTCGTCCGTCAACAAAACCGCAGCCCTTTCCCTTTGCTGGACTTTGCCCTGTTCAAGGACGCCACGCTAAGCACCGCCGTACTCTCTGCCTTGACGGCCTCAGCGGCCTTGATCGGCATGGAACTGGTGTTCAGCCAACGCCTGCAATTGGTACTGGGTTTCTCACCATTGGAAGCGGGCCTGGCCATTATTCCTTTGCCACTGGCAGCCTTTATAGCCGGTCCCTTGGCCGGGCGCCTGCTGGTCGTCATCGGCAGCAAGCGACTGCTGATTGGCGCCCTGAGCCTAGCGGGAGCAGGCATGGCCGCTTATCTGCTGTGGCATAACAGTGCACAGCCTCTACAAGTGATCAGCCTGGTCATGCTGGGCCTGGGTATCGGTGCGGCCATGACGGCGGCTTCCAGCACTATCATGCAAAGCGTGCCACCTTCACGCGCTGGCATGGTGGCCTCGGTCGAGGAAATGTCTTATGAACTGGGTGGTGCGCTGGGCGTGACCATTATGGGTAGCCTGCTGTCCTTCGTATACAGCGCCAGCCTGATCTTGCCACAGGAAATAAGTGACCGCGCCCTGGCCTACGACAGCCTGGATCAGGCCTTGTTGATGGCAGAAACCATGCCACAGAGTCTGGCTCTGACCTTAAGTGAACTGGCCCGCGACTCTTTTGATAAAGGCTATGTCGCCGTACTGGCCAGTTGTACGGCTTTGCTGGTGATGGCGGCCTTGGCGGTCTGGTACTTCCAACGCAACAACAGCCATCAGAAAGCCCATTAATCTTTCTTCAACAGCGCCAGCTTGTCGGTCTGAGTCGCCCAGTACTCATGATCCGGCAAGGGCGCTTTTTGCTGGCTAATACGCTTCCAGGCCGGGTCCTCGCTCAAGGTCCGGTTAAGCTCCACATAGACCTGCTGCTCGGGCGTCACATCCTGATCACTGACAATCGCCCCCACCGGACACTCGGCCACGCAGATGGAGCAGTCAATGCACTCGTCAGGATGAATGACCAGGAAATTCGGGCCTTCAAAAAAACAATCCATGGGGCACACCGTCACACAATCGGTGTACTTGCACTGGATACAGGCTTCCGTCACTACATAGGTCATGAAACAGCTACTTCAACAAATAAAGACGGGGCATAGCATAACAGCTGAACATGAACATCATGTGATCGCTGTCGGCTATGCTCCGGGTATTCAGCCTAGAGTGGCATATACCACTGCCCCATTAAACAGCGGGCGGTTCGGCGGGTTCGAACTTGAATGGCTGGGCTGGTTTGAAGTGCTCCAGCACTTCACCCATGTAGACCTTGCTTTGCTCCGGCCCCAGATCCAGCTTCATCACTTTGCCGGTTTCTGCCGAAAAATCTGCTTTTTTCATATCCACCCAGAATGCACCGGGTGACAGAACCGAGTCAAAATAATACAAACTACGTTGATGGTCGAATACCGTGCGCCAGCGTGTCGATGAGTTGTTGGGCTGATCGGGCACTGTCATGCCATATGGAGTAGAAGCGTTACGTATCACGCTCAACACACTGGCTACGGCCTTGTCATCACTCAGGTTGCGTGGCACTGCATCAATGTAAAAAGAGGCGCGAGCAAAACGATCTGCAGCACGGCTAGTGCCGGGTAACATGTTCATGCCCCCCACCTGTTGCCAGTAATCCTTGATGGCCAATTGCTGATCAAATGTGGGCGAATTGGTCAGAACCTGGTATTTACGACTATGGTGGATGTGTTGCTTACCGTCGATATACTCGATAATCGCACTATCCCCTGTGGCATCCGACATGGACAGGTGCAAAGTTGCCAAGCGATCTTCACCTTTGACCTTGGCAGTAACGACTACAAAGGGATTTTTTTCTAAAGCAGCAACCGCTTCTGCCACGGTTGCAAAATTGTCCAAGACGTACTGTCCCCACAAAGACATGCTTAAGGTCTTATCGCCTTTTTGAGGCGTTGGATATTGGGACTCCACCAGCCACAGCAAGTTGACGTTCAAACCTTTTTCATTGGCCCCGTCGGTAGAAGCAATGTCATAACCCGACGCAATCACGCTGCCGTATTTCGAGGTCCACTCAATGGACGAGGGGCCAGCTTCGCCAGTGCGTTTTTCACCGCGAGGAAAAATCCAGAGGTTGGTGCCGACATCCAGCTTCCAGTCCATGGAGCGACCGGTAATCACCTGTCCGTTATCACCCAGAAAAACAGCTCGGGTACACGCCTGAGAGGCCGCAGGCACCAAAGCCAGCCCAACTGCACATGCCAGCAAAGTACGACGACATTTTTTTAGCAACATCTTTCTCTCCAGAGACGGCTAGCCGCCCAATCAATAAAACAAAAAAACCGACTGCTTACACAGCCGATACATTGGACACGGGTGTAACAAAAACAGGATTAGGACATTGCGTCAAGCCAAGTTAAGTCTTGTGGTGCAAGACCGACAAAAACAGAGCATGAAATCCCTTGTTTTGAGAATAAAAATATTTGCTAACTCATGATCGACCGCAATATTATTTTTTCTTCCTGATCGCCTTGAAGCTGCGTTTTTCACTCTGAAAACGTGGGTAGCTGCCTTATCAGCCCGCGTATAAATGAACCAAATACGATCTCCAAACTAAACAGGCCTTTTTCTTGTTTTAAAAAACTTAAAAATAGTCATTCAGATCTGAAAACACAGGCGATGTGTGCTCGAAATCCTTTACCCAGAACTGGAAGATCATTAATGACCAGGAATGGCCAAATCCTATCCGTAGGTACAAGGAACGGCATAATGCCTCGACACGGACTTCAATAACATGCAATAAAAAACAGCCCGTAACGGGCTGTTTTGCAAATTCATCTAAAACTCCAGGCAATCAAAAAACCCCGGCAATCCTGCATAGCTATCCATAAGCTGGTCAATGACATAAGCACTGTCACGGGTTTCCAGAGCCAGCAGGTTTTCCCGGTAATCTTCTTCAGCCAATCCAACGGCTATGCGGCCCGGTTCGACACGGGCACCGGCCAGCAGCTCGGACAGCTTGGGGTCCTGCATCGCCTCCAGGGCAGCGCGCAAGGCCAGTTCTTCGTCCGTGAAACCAACTTGTCCGGTGCGATCAGCGTGTAACGCCGCTTGCACTAAGGGCAACAAATTATCAATATCTTGCTTGCTAAGGTAAAACACATGCATGACACGTTCTCCACGGGTTGGTGATCGGCTAGTCCAGCATACCGAAAGACACAAGACTGGCGCTAGTGCGCCGTCATTTACAGAATTAAAAAGGGGGTCCATGACAATGATGCGTAAACTCACTCATTCCCGCTGGCTATTATTGGGAATCTTGCCACTGGCCAGTCTGGCTCATGCCCAAGTGAGTGCTCAACGTCCAGACGCCATGTCCGACAGCACGACTTCGCCACACTATGCCGTGCAGATTACACCCTATGCCTGGATTACCGGCTTGTCGGGTGAGTCCTCCCCCTTCAAACGCGCGCCCTCCCTGGATATAGAAAAGTCCTTTTCAGATGTCCTGCACGATCTGCGTGCCGCGGCCTTTCTGAACGCCTGGGTGCGTCGCGACCGCTATGTGTTCAACAGTGACCTGCTCTACGTGAACACACGCGAAAGTGAAGTGGTAGGTGGTTTGCCTTTGGTCGGTGCTGCAGAAGGGACCGTGGACACACGTCTGTTCATGGCCACGTTGCAAGGTGGTTACCGCATCTACGACACTGAACAAGCCAGCCTGGACGCACTGGCCGGTTTTTCTTTTTGGGATATACGCACCCGTGCCCATCTGAGTACGGCGGGCCGAACCCGACATCATCAGGAGAGCTTCAATTGGGTGGACCCCATGATAGGACTGCGTGCGTTCTATCGTTTCACCCCGGAGTTTTCCACTCAAGCCCAGATCCACTTGGGCGGCTTTGGCGTGGGCTCGCGCCTGAGCTATCAAGCTACCTTGACCTTGAACTACGACCTGTCAGAGAACTTCTCCATCGCTGCCGGATACAAGATGCTGGATGTGGACTATCGTCGCTCCGGCCATGTCTTTGACACTCGCATGTCGGGCCCCGTGCTGGGGCTGAGCTGGCGCTACTGACGGCACGTGAAAGGGGGCGGCACCGCCCCCTTTTCACAAGACATCAGGCCATACCATCTACCTGATGGCGTCGCTCCCAGAACCGTGAAGACACTTTTTCAAGCAGATCATCACCGGTTTTGATGACGAACACCCCCTTGTCCACTGAAACGCCTGCCCGGTCCAGCAAGGGTTGGGCTGCGCCGTTATGACCAATTGCTTTCAAGTGTCCATAGGCGTCGGCTACAAAATCCACCGCCGCCTTGTTAGTGCACAGTTTTGAAGCTTCTTCCTGGGTAAGCAGCAAGGCCACCGCATCAAACAGAACCGAAGGCGCACCCGCAATCTTTTCGTCGGCAGCCAATTGTGTGCCGTCTGACAGCGTCACTCCCCCTACTTGCGGAGCGATAAGCTTGACGGCCACCCCGGCTTCCTGAGCCCCTGTCAGCAGCATTTCCAGCAAGCCCTTGTCAGCTCCGTCCGTTACCAGAATACCCAGCATCCGACCGGCAATCGGCGACTTCTGGGCCAGTATGGACAAGGCTTTGGAAGGTGCCATGTCGATCGGCTTGCGGGCGGGCTTGGCAGGAGGCGGCAAATCCAGCCCCAATCCCTGAGCCGCTCGTTTGGCCAGATCCTCATCAATGACACGCATGTGCGAGAGCACACGCACACGAACATGATTGAGCTGGACCTTGGACAGTTCAAATACCAGCCCGGCAATCAGATGTTCCTGCTCAACTTCAGTCTGAGAGCGATAAAACAATCGGGCCTGGCTGTAATGGTCCGAGAACGACTCAGCCCGTACACGCAGTTTTGCGCCATCGTCTACGGTACTGGGGAAGGTGCGAAAGCCATGCGGCTGCGCGCGCGGTCCGCCCGATTCACCCGCCTCCTCCAGGCTATTGGGCTCGTAGGTCGCACGGCCCTTGGGAACCTGCGTCTGCATCATGCCGTCGCGCTGCATATTACTGAATGGGCAGCGGGGTGCATTGATAGGAATCTGATGAAAGTTGACCGTTCCCAGTCGAGACTTTTGCGTATCCAGGTAGGAGAACAAGCGGCCTTGCAGCAAGGGATCATCCGTAAAGTCGATTCCCGGAATGATGTTGGACGGCAAGAAAGCAACTTGCTCGGTCTCTGCAAAGAAGTTGTCGGGATAACGATCCAGAACCATACGACCCACGATCTTGACGGGCAGACTTTCCTCGGGAATGAGTTTGGTCGCATCCAGCACATCGTAGTCCTGCTTGTCCGCCCACTCCTGATCGAAAACCTGCACACCCAGTTCCCACTCCGGGAAGGCTTCGTTTTGAATCGCCTCGTACAAATCGCGTCGTAGATAATCCGAGTCCGCCCCGGAAATCTTGACCGCCTCATCCCACAGGGTGGACTGCAATCCCTGCTTGGGCTTCCAATGAAACTTCACAAAGTGCGACTTGCCCTTGGCATTCACAAAACGGAATGTGTGCACACCAAAGCCCTGCATCATGCGAAAGGACCGTGGCAAGGCTCGATCAGACATCAGCCACATCACGGTATGCAAAGACTCGGGCATCAGGGAGACAAAATCCCAGAATGTGTCATGGGCTGACGCTGCCTGGGGAAAGCCCCGGTCCGCCTCGGGTTTGACGGCATGGATCAGATCCGGGAACTTGATGGCGTCCTGGATAAAAAAAACGGGCATATTGTTGCCCACCAGATCCCAGTTGCCTTGCTCGGTATAGAACTTGACCGCGAAACCACGCACGTCGCGTGGTGTGTCTTTGGAGCCTTTAGAGCCGGCTACCGTTGAGAAACGACAGAACACCGGCACCCGATGTCCTTCCTTTTGAAATACACAGGCCTGGGTCAACTCCGGGATTGCTTGCGTGCATTCAAAATAACCATGTGCTCCTGTGCCGCGAGCATGAACAATGCGCTCCGGTATACGTTCATGGTCGAAATGGAATATTTTCTCGCGCAGGACAAAATCTTCCAACAAGGTCGGGCCACGCGCCCCGAAACGCAAGGAATTCTGATTGTCCGATATCGGTACGCCATGATTGGTCGTCAACTCAGCATGGCCAAACTGATGTAACTCCCCACCTTGCCCCACGGTATCCTGATTGGTTTTGGCTGCGGATTTTTTCGTCACCATATGTCCTCCAATCAAATCAAACGAAAACCCCGTTCCACTGGGGTGCCCTTGGGAAAAAGCCTAGAAGTTTTAATGACTTGATGTGCGAAGCAATCTCTCAAAACGTAATCAAGCATGTCCACCTTTTTTCGTGACAGAGCCGTAACTGTCTGGTGAGCTCTGACATCATGCCCACTTCCTCGCTCTATACTGAGCACGCTTTATCGCCCGCTCAAGCACGAGCCCCCGTTTCTTTTTGGAATGATTTTGTGTTTCAAGTCGCTGCTCTCGTTTTCGCCCTGTATGTCGCCTGGCGACTGATCAAACCGCTGAAGATCAAACCCTGGATCAAATGGCTGCTCAGCATCTTGGCCGTCGCCGCCACCTTCCACCACTACACCGTAGCGCTGTTCTGGGGCTCACGGGCTTCACCGGAAATTCCCGCACAAGTCATCATGGTCCTGGGCTGGGCTTTTGGGGCAGTCCTGCTGGCCGCCTGCTTTACCTTGATCACGGATCTGGCAGGTTTACTGATGCGCGTTCTGTACAAGCCAGCCGGGCTGCTTCTGTTGCGCTCCCCTACCTTGCGGGGCATGCTGGGCATCGCAGCGGTCAGCCTGTCCGCACTGGGTGTCTGGCAGGCAGTGCAAGTCCCCGAGCTCAAGTCCATCGAAGTAAAGGTCAAGGGCCTGTCCCCCAAGCTGGATGGTTTCAAACTGGTGCAACTGACTGATCTGCACGCCAGCCGTCTGCTGCAAGGCCCCTGGATACAAGCCATTGTTGATAAAACACAGGCTTTGAAACCGGACCTGATCGTCATTACAGGTGATCTGGTCGATGGCACGGTGAAAGCGCGTCGCGATGATGTCGCCCCCTTGCAAGCCCTGTCTGCCCCGCAAGGGGTGTGGGTAATTGCAGGCAACCACGAGTACTACACCCAGTACCAACCCTGGATCGAGCACTTCAACAGCCTTGGGCTACGTATGCTTCTGAACGAGCACAGCATTATTGAACAAGACGATGCTGCTTTTGCTTTGGCTGGCATTACCGACAAGTCGGCAGCCGTGCATGGGCAACCCATGCCCGATGTGGCTGCAGCAGTCGCCGGGATCCCTGCTGGCATGCCCATCATCATGTTGGCCCACCGCCCTGACACCGCCAAGGAAATCGCTGCGGCCGGGGCGGCCTTGCAGTTGTCGGGCCATACCCATGGCGGCCATATTGTGGGCATGCACAAGATCGTGCAGATGGCCAATGATGGCTATGTGGGTGGACTGTATCAAGTGGGGGATATGCAGCTGTACGTCAGCTACGGTGCCGGACTGTGGGCGGGCTTCCCGCTGCGACTGGGGCGCGCCTCAGAAATCACCTTGATTACCTTGCGCGCCTCCTGATTCCAGGACTGGAACCGGAGCATCAAGACACGCTGCGCAGCGCCCGTCGACACAGGCGCTGCACAGCAGCATTATCCGGCGCTTGCATCTGCCATTGAGCACATAGATCACGCACCCACTGCGGCTGATCCTTGGCCGCATCATTCAAGAAATTGGCTACCGAGTCCTGCACATACACACTGCCATCCCGATACAAGAGCTCAAGAATCGGCAACATGCGTTCCGGTTCTTTTTTCAGGATGGCAATATGTGCGCACCACACTCCCCGAGGGCGCAAAGCCTCACACGCAAAACGACGCAGATATTCCGAGTCTGAGCGCGCCCACTGCTGCAAGCTCTGAATCGACGCATCCAGCTCGGCCACCAAATGAGGACGTACCGCCATCCAGGACCATTCACGCACACCAAAATGCGCATCATCAGCCAAAGGGCGCAGTGCCTCCAGGCGCTGAGGCACACTTAAGGATGCACGGGCTCCCACCATAAAGCAGGCCCAGCCCCGCACCACATCAGCCGGGTGATCCAAACAGCGCATCCAGGCCATCTCGCCATACGTGTCCAGCAAATATTCCCCAATGGCTTTCATGCGCTTGAGAATGCCCAATTGGGCCAGGGTGTCGATGTGCTCTGCGCCCTGCTCATCCAATTCCGGAAATACGGTCGCCACCAGCACGCGCTGATCGATGGCCAAGGACTCGGTCAGAGTAAGACCCTGGATTTCCCCCTTGGACAGAGCCAGCAAAATATCAGCCGGTATATCCGCAACCTTGGCATAAGCCTTGCGGTTCTCGATACTCATGACGCGTCTTCTCCGCCAGCGGCTTTGTTCAACAAGGCGCTAAGCTGGGTGCACTCCGCCTCGGACAAATGCCGGAACAATTCGCCTATCCACTGGGCGTGAGTTCCTACCAGCGTCCTGGCCAACTCCGCCCCCTGAGGGCTGAGTTTCACCATGACAGAACGCCGATCGGTCTGGGCCGCAAAGCGCTGCACCAAGCCCGCTTTCAGCAGCCCATCCACCAGAGTTGTGACAGTCGCCCGCGTCACGCCTGCCCGTTCAGCCAGGATGTGGGAAGGCATCCCGTCGGGTGCTTCTTCCAGCAGGAACAAAAGCACAAAACGGGCTTCACTCAAGCCATGGGGCGCCAACAAGGCGGCGCAGTCTCGATCAATACGGGCAGACAAGGACAGGAGCTGAAAACACAGGGACATGCCCTGAACGTTGACGCCCTTTTGCTGCTCTGCGTGCGAGAGCAAGGCCCGATATTTCGCTTCCAGTTTCATAGTTCGACATCAAATGATTTGATATCGAATCTTAATCTCAGAGCGCTTCAAAAACAAGAAAAATAAAGGAGGGCTGATTTCACATCATGCCAATCCAATCCATAAAGCGGAATATGTCCAGGTAGTAAGGAGCCTATCGACAAAAGAGTGTCGCCAAAATTCGACAATGCCACATTTTAAGCTTGATGCTTACAAGACAGGCCCACGCATGCGGTAAGGTATAAGGCTGGTCAGGCATCAGCCCTGCCACCGTTCATTAGCAGCACACATGGAATCCGATTACCAGCATCATGAATAGCATCAAGAAATCGAGCAAATTGGCGAATGTTTTGTACGATATTCGCGGCCCCATCATGGACCGGGCCAAACAAATGGAAGACGAGGGCCAGCAACTGATCAAGCTCAATATCGGCAACTTGGCGGTATTCGGTTTTGACGCCCCGGAAGAAATCCAGCTCGACATGATCCGCAACCTGCCCAACTCTTCGGGCTACTCGGATAGCAAAGGTATTTTTGCCGCGCGCAAAGCCGTCATGCACTACACCCAGGAGCAAGGGATCAAGGGCGTGACGCTGGAAGATATTTACCTGGGCAATGGCGCCTCTGAGCTGATTGCCATGGCCACCAACGCCCTGCTGGACGACGGTGATGAACTGCTCCTGCCCATGCCCGACTATCCGCTGTGGACGGCTGTAACCAGCTTGTCCGGCGGTACACCCGTGCACTACTTGTGTGACGAATCCAAAGGCTGGATTCCGGACCTGGACGATATCCGCTCCAAGATCACCCCACGCACCAAGGGCCTGGTTGTCATCAACCCGAACAACCCCACCGGCGTGCTCTACCCCGACTCGGTGCTGCAAGCTCTGGTCGATATTGCTCGCGAATTCAATCTGGTGCTGCTGGCCGACGAGGTCTACGACAAGGTCCTGTTCGACGACATGAAGCACACCGCCATGGCCAGCCTGTCCAACGACGTACTGACCCTGACCTTCAACTCCCTGTCCAAGAGCTACCGCGCATGTGGTTACCGCGCAGGCTGGCTGGTGATTTCGGGCGACAAGAAAGCCGGTGCCGACTACATCGAAGGCCTGAGCATGCTGGCCAATATGAAGCTGTGCGCGAACGTGCCCGGCCAATGGGCCATTCAGACCGCCTTGGGCGGCTATCAAAGCATTAACGACCTGGTATGCGAAGGTGGACGCCTGCGCCGTCAGCGCGATCTGGCTTACGAGTTGATCACCGCGATTCCCGGGGTCAGCTGCGTCATGCCCCACGCTGCCCTGTACATGTTCCCGCGTCTGGATCCCGAGGTTTATCCCATCAAGGACGACCGCCAATTCTTCCTGCAACTGCTGGAAGCCACCCGCGTGATGCTGGTGCAAGGCACGGGCTTTAATTGGCCTCATCCGGATCACTTCCGCATGGTGTTCCTGCCCCACGAGCCGGACCTGCGCGAGGCCATCAACCGCATCGCCAAGTTCCTGAAAGACTACCGTATCAAGCACGGTACAGAACGGCCTGAGTTTGCCCAGGCGACCATTCCAGTCGTAGACAGCGCCGAAGCTGAATAAAAATCGGATTCAATGAAAAAAGCCAAGGATTCATTCTCCTTGGCTTTTTTTGGCACTCAAGATACTTGAGACAATTGCTCCGCAACCCAATCAATAAAGACACGCAGCCGAACATTCGTATGTTTGCTGCGATGAAAAGCCACATACAAGGGCATAGGGTCCATCGTCCAATCCGGGAATAACGCGATCAGGCGCCCTGCTTGCACCGCTTCCTTGGCCAAATACGCCGGCAGGCAAACCAGCCCCAAACCCGCTTCACCCGCTGCCAGATAGGCATTGCCATCATTCACGGCCAAGCCATAACGGCCTGGCAAAGAAACCCGTTCTTTATCGCGACGCAAGGCATAAGGAAACGGTTTGTTCTGATGTTCCCACAGGTACCCCACCATTCGATGTGCAGACCCGTCCAGCTCTTCAGGATGCACAACGGTACCAAACCGCTCCAGATACAAGGGTGCAGCATAGATGGACAGATGCAGCGCCCCCACCCGCTTGGCGATCAAGGACTGGTCTTGAATATGACCACCTCGAACCACACAGTCCATGCTTTCATCGAGCAGATCTACCGTCTTGTCGCCTACGCCCATATCCAGCTGAATATCCGGGTAGCGTGCGTAGAACGACGGCAAGGCTGGCACCAGCACACGGCTGGCTAAAGGGCTGGGCACATCTACCCGCAAGCGGCCACTGGGCGAAGCCAAGGCTTGGGCCAGATCCCGCTCACTGTCTTCCAGATCGGCCAGCAATTGCACCACACGCTCAAAATAAAGTGCCCCAGCGCTGGTCACACTGACCTTGCGCGTCGTGCGATGCAGCAAGCTCACCTGCAAGCGTGCCTCCAATTGCTGCACCAGATGCGTGGCCCGGGTTCGGCTCAGATGCAAAGCTTGGGCCGCCTTGGTAAAGCTGCCCGTTTCCACCACCTTGGCAAAGGTACGCATCGCTTCGAAACGGTCCACGTATTGTCTCCAATCAGTTGCATTGATTGTTTGGATTATAGAAACAGTGTTGTCTGCCATCCAGCGTTTATCTGTCCACGCACAAGACCTACAGTGCATAACTCAATGAACTTCACCTGCCCAGCAGGCACTGGAAAGCATGATGACTACCTTACGCCAAGCCGTCTTTCCCAGCGAACGCCAAGCCTTGTATGAGCGTGGTCACTACTCACCGGCGATTCGTTCCAATGGCTTTTTGTTTATTTCTGGCCAGGTCGGCAGCCGCGAAGACGGCTCACCCGAGCCGGACCTGGAACAGCAAATACGCCTGGCCTTTGAGAACCTCAATACCGTGCTGGCCGCAGCAGGTTGCAGCTTTGCTCATGTGCTGGATGTGACGCTGTTTTTGGTGAACCCGGAAGCCAATCTGGAAACCCTGTGGAAGGTTCTGCCGGACTACTGGGGTGATGCGCCCTACCCGGCGTTGACAGGTGTAGGGGTGCCTTGGTTGTCAGGCTTTCAGTTCGAGATCAAGGTAGTGGCACAACTGCCCGAACAAGCCTGATACGCAAGCTCTTGTCGCCTTTATCGATAGGCTAATCGTGCTGATCGGACTCACTGCCAGGCAATGCAGCTAATACCGCAGCCTGCATACTTTGCGTAAACGCGGTATCGCCCATGGCCCGACTGATCATCCCTGTCCCCAACATGGCGGCAAACAAGAGCATGACTTGCTCTTCGGTCTGCTCGGCACACGCTTGCATGGCAACGCCACGAAACTGCTCAAACAAGCTCTCTACGCCTTCACTGTAAATTGCCGTGGTCTGCGCATCCGCAGGCAGGCCGCTGGCCAGGGAAGAAAAGGCCAGGATCGGGCAGCTTTGGGTTTGAGGACGGTGCTTGAAATATCGCCGCATCAAGGCTTGAAACCCTTGCACGGCGTCCTGTTCATAGCGCTGGTTGATACGCTCCCAGGATTCGGAAGACTGGGTAAAAGCAAATCGGGAGGCCTCGTCAATCAAAGCCTCCTTGGAGACAAACTGCTTGTAGAAAGCGCCTGCCGTCAAGCCCGCCTCTTTCATGATGTCCCCGATCGAGACCCCTTCCACTCCATGTTTGCGAAACAGTCGGCAAGCCGTCTCCAGCACCCGCTCGCGGTTGCGTTCGGCCTGCTCACGCGAGACACGCCCCATTCAAACCTCCGGACGACGAAAGGCAATCAGCTTGGCAATCAGGCGCTGGCACACCTCATTGTTCTGATTCAGGGTGTGAGACTCCACCACTACCATGCCTCTGTCCGCTTTGGAGCGGGAGGGCTGAATGTCGATGATTTTACTGAGCACATGCAAGACATCGCCAGGGCGCGTAGGCCGTGGCCAATCGATTTGCCCGCCTGCACCAATAATCCCCTGACTGAATACCAGGCTGTCCACCAAAAGCTTCATGGTAATGGCGGCGGTATGCCATCCACTGGCGGCCAGCCCCTGAAAGAACGTGCCCTTGGCCGCCTCTGCATCCAGATGGAAAGGTTGTGGATCAAACTGGCGGGCAAAGCTGATAATTTGCGCTTCATCCAGAGCATGTTCTGCGCTGCGAAACTCCATTCCCAGGGCCAGATCCTCAAGATAGACAGGTGCTTTAAGGCTCATCCGAATACTCTCCAGAAAGTGTGTGAGTGCGCGTCGCTGCCCGCGTAAATAGATTATGGATGGCAGCTATTCTTGCACAGCTTTCCTGGGAAAGCAAGGATAGATTATGGTCATACTCTATTTTTAAAATGGTAATAATTCTGCTTTTTTTACTGCGGAACAACCCATCCAGACGCTTGCAAGCAGGTGCCTGAACACCGAAAAACAGTCTAAAAACCAGTTCCTTGCGGCCAGATGAAGGCACAGTAGCCAGTGACACACCCGTCAGGCACCCCCCTGCTACTACAGGGACAATGCATCTTGAATGCTACACACCCCTCCAAAAACCAACGCCTGAGTTTTCTATCGTTCTGCTTCCTGATTACAATCACACTCTTGCGGTTTTGTCGGGACGAACGGTGTTTCATACCCGTCTTTCTTTCCCAGGCACAACCAGTCCTTACCCTGCCCTGAGGCCACAAGCTTGTTGATTCAACAAGTCTTTTGTACCCGCTTCAAGCATGGCTAACCCATTGATTAAGAGGAGATCCTACACCTATGTGCACATTCATTTATGCACTCTTCTTTGGTATAGAGAACGGCTCAAGTTTTCGATTTCGCAGCGCGATAATCTAGACTTGAGCGAAGCATTAACTTACTGAAGGACTTCACTCAGGCCTCAAGAATTATCGTCAGCTTCTATTGACGAGGATGCGCTGTACCCGCGCACCCAAAAAACTTGAGCATGTCATGAGTACTTTACTGTCAGTCCACTCACTCTCTTACGAAACCCTTTCCGGTCCTTTATTCAAAGAAATTGCCTTCACTATCAAGGCCGGAGATCGAGTTGGACTTATAGGCCACAACGGTTGTGGCAAAAGCACCTTAATCAGCCTGCTTTGCGGCGAACTGACGCCCAGGCAAGGCAGTATTTCACTAGCAAACCACTGCATTCTGGCGCGTGTTGAGCAATACCTGCCAGCGGATCTGCACGCCTTGAGTTTGCTGAACGCCGTACTGGCTGCCCTGCCCGCAGAGCAGCACGATACGGGTGCCTGGCGCGCAGAAAGCTTGCTTGGCGAGATGGGCTTTCAGGAACTGGACTGGCATACCCAGGTCAGTGCCTTAAGTGGTGGGCAATACACTCGCCTGCTGCTGGCACGGGCCTTGATTACCCAGCCTGATCTGCTCTTGCTGGACGAACCCAGCAACCATCTGGACTTGCCTTCCCTGCTTTGGCTAGAAGGCTTTCTAAGCAGTTGGCGCGGCACATTTGTGCTGGTCTCTCACGACCAGCGCTTGCTGGATCGCGTGTGCAACAGCACCATTATTTTGCGCGATCGTACGCTGTCTTTTTTCTCTCTACCCTGCTCGGCTGCGCGTGAAGCGTTGCGCAATCGAGATGAGGCGGATTTGCGTCGTTATCAAGGCGAGCAAAAGGAAATTGATCGCATCGAACAAAGCGCAAAACGCTTGGCTATCTGGGGACAGGTCTACGACAACGAGACCTTTTCCCGCAAAGCCCAAAGCATGGAAAAGCGCCTGTCCAAACTGCGCGAAAACCAGACCGATCTGACGGATGGCACACCCTGGACCTTGCAGCTGCATGGCCTGGACATGAAGGCAGATCGCCTACTGGATATTGCAGATATGGTCGTCAGCCCGGCACAGAACCTGCCTGCTCTCTTTCAAGCCCATGGCCTGCAAGTGCGCAGCGGGGATCGCATCGGATTGGTCGGTCGCAATGGTTGCGGTAAATCCTCTTTATTGCGTCAGCTATGGCGCTACTGGCAGGACGAGGCGGACATGGACGGGCTGAAGTTTCACCCGCAATGCCGCATTGGTTATTACGACCAGGACCAACAGCAACTGGATGGTTCCAAGACCTTGCTGCATGCCTTGCAGGACTTTTCGCCCTTGCCGGACGATGTCAGGAAAATGGCGCTGATCAGTGCCGGTTTTCCTTATCTGCGGCATGCACAGAAAGTGGATAGCTTGAGTGGTGGCGAGCGTGCTCGGCTGATGTTTATTGCCCTGTCGCTGGCCAACTATCATCTGCTCTTTCTGGACGAGCCAACCAACCACCTGGACCTGGACGGCAAGGAAGAACTGGCAGAGGAACTATGCGAATTCAAAGGCGGTTTTATCCTGGTCACCCATGACCGGGAGCTGCTGGAGAAAAGCTGCAATCGCTTCTGGCTGGTGGACGAAGGTTCCTTGACGGAAATGCAGGACTTGACGCAGTTGTATGCCGCTCTGATCCAGACAGATCAGCCAGAGAAATCCTCACCCATCCTCAGTCCGGGCCCAGGGAGCACAACAAGGGCTCAATCAACCCCCTCCAGCGACGACACATTGCTGGAGCAACTGATTGAACTGGAAAGCAAACTGGAGGCTGATCTGGCACGCAAGCCCAAGCATCAAAAGCCTGGCTTGCAAGAGGTCTGGCAAGCGGAAATCCACAAGCTGCGCCAAGCCTTGAACCTGGAGTAATCCAGACCTTATGCCTTGACTGCTCAACAGATCCGGCAAGGCATAAAAACAGCCCCTTGTTGTCAGATTCAACAAGGGGCTGTCTGTATCAGCTGGGCTTCAGTCTGCTAAATCCAGCACCAAGGTCTGCGACATCAAGGACGAACCCTCACGCAAAGGCTCGGGCTCTCCGCTGGGCACAAAGCCGTAACTCTCATATAGCCGGACGGCTGCTTCATTCGTCAGGGTCACGCCTAAGCGAACACCGGCTGCTTGCCTGCTTTTTGCCCATTGCACTGCGGTATCCAGCAGAGCAAAACCCGCTCGCAAACCTCGCGCCGACGGCGCCACCCACATCTGATAAATATCGGCCAGAACAGGCTCTGAGGCAGACAACTTGCACCAGACCAGGCCGCAAGCCTGCCCCTCTTTTTCAGCGAACAAGACGCGGTCCGTCTCGGACGCACAAGCAGCTTGAATCCGCTCCTGCCAGAAATGCTCTGGATGTGTGGACTCCACGGCATAGGTACTCCCAAATGCATCGGGACAATCACGCAAGGCGCCAAGACGCAATGCTTGATACGTGCGCCATTCCCGCCCCTGAACCGGACGAATAGAGATCACAACACATCCTTTTCAAGAAAAATCTGGCGGCGATCAAGGCCGTACAGCCGTCACCTCCAGCTCGACCAGCCAGCCTGGGTTCACCAGAGCCTGGACCGCCATGGCTGATCGCACAGGCAGATTTGGCTGCTCCTTGGTTCCAAAGTACTTGGAATAGCCTGCCATGAAGCCGTCAAAATCCAACTTGCCACCCTCCGGAGCAACCAGGAAGGCCTGCATCTTGATAATGTCCCCTACCGACATGCCCATGCCTTCCAGTTGAGCCTTGATCTGCTCCATGATGGACTCGGTTTGCTGCTGCATATTGCCATAGGCTGCCGTGCTGGCTGCATCAGCCGACTTGTCACGCACAGCGGGAACGGTACCGCTCAAGTACACCGTGGTTTTACCGGCAGGCACTTCCACTGCCGTCAGAATCGGGAAATCCGAATTGGGAATAGGATGGCGCTTCACATCCTGCGCCAACGCCGGCGCAGCCAGACTACTGATCAGAGCAGCAGAGGCAAGCATCTTCACGACATTCATAGTTTT
The DNA here is from genome assembly GCF_050487245.1 of Alcaligenes sp. Me129. Classification (NCBI taxonomy): domain Bacteria; kingdom Pseudomonadati; phylum Pseudomonadota; class Betaproteobacteria; order Burkholderiales; family Alcaligenaceae; genus Alcaligenes; species Alcaligenes sp. Me129. The sequence goes on along the minus strand of NZ_JBKQGX010000010.1, from coordinate 115,513 downwards.
CTCCTGATTGAAGGTGTAAAAACCAAGACTTCATTAGGTACAAGCTCTTCCCTAAAGCCTATTTAATTTCAGAAAGCCGCTCTAAAGTTCAGACAGTTATCTTTTGATTCAAAAAAACTGTCTTTCTGTAGTCTGTGCAGCGGGCTGTTATCCAGGCAGCAATCGCATCCACAGAAAATATCTAAGGAGTCCAAGGCTTAATGCAAAGGCCTCAACAGCAATAAAGCACACAAAGCCAGCATGAAAACAGCGATGCTGCCATCCAGTACACGCCAGGCCAACGGCTGACGAAACACAGGTTGCAGCAACCGTGCCCCATAGCCCAAGGCCAGAAACCAGCTGGCACTGGCCGCACAGGCCCCCAAAGCAAATGCCCACTGCAAGTTACCGGGATAAGGCGTGGACAAACTGCCCAACAGCACCATCGTATCCAGATAGACGTGGGGGTTCAAAAAGGTGAACGCCAGACAGGTCAGCAAGATACGGCGTCGATTGCGCTCGCTCCCCTGCCCGGCCATCAGGCTTCCTTTACCCGTCCAGGCCCGCTGCGCGGCCAGCAGCCCATACCAGGCCAGAAAAGCCGCACCACCAAAGCGCAGAACTTGCAGCAAACCAGGCCATTCCTCTACCAACGTACCAATGCCAGCCACGCCCCCCAGAATCAGGACAATGTCGGCCAGCGCGCAGATTGCCACCACCAGCCCCACATGACTACGCTCCAAGCCCTGTCGCAACACAAAGGCATTTTGAGTGCCGATAGCCATGATCAGGCCCGCCCCCGTCAGAAAGCCAGTTGCAACAACAGAGAAGAACATGCCAGCCATCCACAGAATTGAAAAACTGCGTTATGGTGCTGTCATTTACAGTTTAAGAAAAGCTAATTATTCTTCACTTAATTAAGAATAATTAATCAAACAAGCCAATTATGGATCTGCTGCACCCACAACTACGAGCATTTACGGCCGTCCTGGAAGAAGGCAGTTTTGAAGCGGCCGGGCGCAAGCTGTACATCACCACCTCAGCCATCTCGCAGCGTATCAAAGCGCTGGAGGACAGACTGGGGCAAGTGCTGGTCCTGCGCCAGCCGCCTTGTCGTCCAACACCGGCGGGAGAGTTGCTGCTGCGTCGTGTACGGCCCATGCAGGTTCTGGAAGCCGAGGCCGTCGCAGACTTCCTGCCAGAGCAAAATGGCCCACGACGGCCTATCGCCATTGCGGTCAATAGTGACTCGCTGGACACCTGGTTTCTGGAAGCCTTGTCCCGGCTAAGTCAGGAATATGGCTACCTGTTTGATGTGCGCGTGGATGACCAGGACCACACACTGGAATTGATACGTAATGGCTCCGTGCTGGGCGCGGTCACTGCCGAACCTGCCCCCCTTCAAGGCTGCGAGGTGCAGGCCTTGGGCATCATGCGCTATCAGGCCATTGCTTCTCCCGAGTTTGTGGCCCGCCATTTTGGATGGGGAATAGACGCAGAATCCCTGGCTCAAGCCCCCATGATCGTCTTTAACCGCAAGGACGAATTGCAGTGGCGCTTTATACGCCAAATCACGAATGAATCCGTAGCCCCTCCCATCCACTACCTGCCCACCTCCACCGGCTTTGTGAAAGCAGCGGCTTTGGGCCTGGGATGGTGTCTGGCACCCGACTCCATGGTCAGCGATGCCTTGGCCGCCGAAGAGCTGGCTTTAGTCGCCCCCGGCCTGTGGCTGGATGTGCCTTTGTATTGGCAACATGCGGCTATCCGCTCCGACACCTTGCGCAATATGGGTAGAGCCCTTCAAGAAGCGACCAGCACCACATTGCTGCCGGCGCCTTCTTGAACAGCTCTTTGAGGCCCGTACGGGGAAACAATGGGTGGAGTTTTCCACTTCAGGAAGATGGCAGAAGTCTGACTCATGCCGGCTCTTGCCACAGACTTGTCGAGAACAGCACTCAGGACTTTCATCTGGTTCTGGAAGGTCGGGCAAGCTCAGAAATAATGCGCGCCAGCTTCTGCGCCGCTTCCTTCATTTGCTCGGGACTGAATGCGCTCAAACCCAGAATCAGTCCCGAAGGCCCCTGCCCAGCGTGATACATGGGTGAGACGGGACGCACTGCCACGCCTTCCTTCATGGCCCGCTGCGCCACCACCACATCATCAACCGGCGAGGCCAGCCACAAGACGGAATGCATGCCTTGATCGCTTGGCTGCAAGCTGGCCAAGTCACTGGGCAAAACCTCGCGCACAATCTCAAAAAGGTGGTTACGACATTGGGTGTAGATCCCGCGCATACGCCGAATATGGCGCTCCAGATGCCCCTCTGAAATAAAGCTGGCCAAGACATGCTGGTCTGCACTGGGCGGATGCCGATCCAGCAGAACGCGCGCTCCGCAAAAAGCCTGGACCAACTGCGGCGGCACAATCGCATAGCCCAGGCGCAGCGAGGGAAACAACACCTTGCTGAAGGTCCCCAGATAGACCACTCGCTCCGGGTCCAGGCCCTGCAAGGAAGGAAAGGGATGGCCACTGTAGCGGAACTCGCTGTCGTAATCATCTTCGACAATCCAGGCGGACCTGTCGCGTGCCCAGGCCAACAAGGCATTGCGCCGCGCCATGCTCATGGGCATGCCCAAAGGATATTGATGCGAGGGAGTGACAAAGGCAAGCCGCGCATCTGCTTGCAAACGTATGCCCGCAGCCACATCCAGCCCCTCTTCATCCACAGGTACACGAACCATACGTTCCGGCGAACCTATCGTATTCAAGATCGCGGTAATACCGGGATAGGCGGGGTTCTCTACCCAGGCAAAATCCTGCCTGCCCATCAACACCAAACAAGCCAGAAACAAGCCCTGCTGTGTACCCGTCGTCACAATGACCTGCTCCGCCTCGCAGCGCACCGAGCGTGACCGGCGCACGTACTCTGCAATAGCCTCTCGTAATGGCAAGGCGCCTTGAGGGTCCCCATAACCACCCGGCGCGCCCTGACCATGGGCCCTCAAGCGATTCCCCAAGCGTCGCCAGATGGGGCCTGGCGCGGCGGCACCCAAGGGGATCGACACGGCAAACGGGGCAGAGGGCAAAGGCTGAAATTGAGCCGCAACCGTATTGAATGGCTGGGCGGCAAGTGGTGCAGGCTGGGCAGGCAGCGATGCCGTCCTGCGCTTCTTCGGCCTTGTTTCGGGATTGGCCAGCGAGTGAGCGATGTAAGTGCCTACGCCCGGCGAGGACTCCAGAAAACCTTCGGCAATCAGTTGCTCGAAAGCCTCTACGACCGTGCCGCGGGCGACACCCAGGGACGCTGCCAAGGCTCGTGTGGAGGGCAAGGATTCACCCGGCTTGAGCGCACCGTTTTTTACTGCTTCGCGCAACTTCTGCGCCAACTGACGGCCCAGGCCCCCTGTACTTCGGTCCAGTTCGCCAAGGGAAGGAACCTTTGGATTATGAGCAGTACGAGACATGAATTGTGGTCCATAAAAATAGCGCCAAACTGGTCCAGATCAATGATCCAGAATAGACCAATAATAGACACATTGATCCTGAATCCCAAGCCAAGAAAGACAACGATGTATATCCCCGCTCACTTCAATGAATCCCGGCCTGAACCACTGCACGAGCTGATCGCCCAGCATCCCCTGGGCATTCTGATCGCCCATGGCAAAAGCGGATTAAGCGCGAATCACCTGCCCTTCATGCTGCATCCCCAGGAAGGTGCACAAGGAGTACTGCACTGCCACGTCGCCAGAAACAATCCCGTCTGGCAAGACCTGGAAAACGGCGACGAAGTGATGGTGATATTCCGTGCAGGAGACGCCTACATCTCCCCACAGTGGTTTCCAAGCAAACTGGAAACACACAAGCAAGTCCCGTCCTGGAACTACATCGTGGTACACGCCTATGGGCGAGTAAGAATACGCGATGAAGAACGCTATGTTCGCGGTGCCGTGGCACGTTTGACCCGCATCCACGAAGCCAGCCAGCCCGTGCCCTGGAAGATGACGGATGGCCCCAAGGACTATATCGACGCCATGCTGAAAGCCATTGTCGGAATTGAAATCGAGATCACTCGGCTGATCGGCAAAACCAAGCTGAGCCAGAATAAGGAGGCTCGGGATGTGGAGGCCGCATCAGCAGCATTAATCAGCCAGGGAGATCATTTCATTGGCAGTGCGATGCAGGCGGTGGCAGTAGACAAACGGGCACAAGAGGCCACGAAATAAGCAAGGGGACGGCCAACTGCAAAGTACGAACCACCCCGCTCGGACTATCCCCTTCTTGCTACTTATAATGTGACATCGTGCACCGGGACACCCTCCCCCCTTCCCCGGTGCATTACAAGGTCAAGAATATGAGAAGTGATAGTCGGCTCTCCCGCATGCTGCATGTTTTGCTGCACATGGCCAGGCACGATCAGCCATTTACCTCCGAGCAAATCGCCACCATGCTCAGCACCAATCCTGTGGTCGTCCGACGCACCATGGCCGGCTTGCGCAAGGCGGGCTACGTGCGCTCCGAGAAAGGGCACGGGGGCGGCTGGACGCTAAGCTGTGATCTGCAAGAAGTCACGCTGCTGGACATACACAAGGCGGTTGGGGGACCGCGTATCTTCTTTATCGGCCACGAGAACGAGAACCCAAGCTGCGGTGTCGCCAAAGTGGTTAACGCCGCCTTGGGCGATGTGCTCAAGGAAGCGGAAGCCCTGGTCATGCAAAGGCTGGAAGCCATCCCCCTGGCAGAGCTATTGGCCGAGTTTGAGCAGCTCTATAAGGCAGAAATGGCAGAGCTGGACAGGAAAATGGCAGAGCAATAATCCGCAGGCTCTGCTTGGTTCAGGGCAGAATCAATACAAGAGCAAAGGCTGAGCAATTAGGCCTGATCATCCGCATAGGCTACCCAACCCCGGAACGAGAGCCCAGCATAGAACAAGGCTGGTGACGAGAACCCGGCCTCCCGCAACAAACTCTCTTCCTCCTGCGGGCTTAACAGCGTCAAATGCCGGGCCATATTTGATGCAGAACCTATCGCTTCCGCCGTAGTTTCCGTCCCTGTAGCAAAGGCGATGGATCGGGCTAGCCAGTCCTCAGTTGCCCCCTCCTCTGGCCGACAATGATGGGCCACCACAAGCGCCGCCCCCGGTTTCAAGCGTGCGAGCAAGGACTTCAACAGCGACAAGCGCTCTGCTTTTGACAAGAAATGCAGAGTCAGCAGACAAGTAGCACCATCAAACAGCTCCAGCGGTGCATCGTCCACATAGCCTGGTATCAAATCCACTTGCGAGCCCAAAGGCCCTAGCACCTGGGCTGCCAGATCCAGCATGGCTTGCGAGGGATCGACTCCCGCAAAAGACCAATCTGGACGGACTTGCGCAAAAGACTTCAACTCCAGCCCGCCACCTGCTGCCAGAACCAGAATCCTGGCATTGCTCTTTGCTCGTTCGGAAAGCAGGATCAAGGCCATGCGATGAAGATCATGGAAGCCAGGAATGCGCTGTGGTGTTGTATCGGCATACCGGGCGACCAAGGCAGGATCGCTAAAGGGCTGGACGGAAGTGGGTGTTTTCATTGAAATCCTGAGCGAGTGGTAAGCAATGGCATGGATACACCCTATGCCATTACTCGGTCTGCGTGGAGTTTGGCGCTGGACATTGCTCTGGCCTCATGCAGCCTTTTCCGAGCTGGCTCCAGCCTGCTCCGCCAAGCCATAAATCAAGGAATGATGTGCCCCACCCGCCGCCATTACCCCCGCGGCGGCTGCGAGGGTGGCATTAGCCATGGGACTGGCAGCATCACCCGCCGCAAACACACCCGGCACGGACGTGTGCTGCATGGGGTCCACAGCAATAAAAGACCCCGTAGGGCCCGCTGTCAGCTTGCAACCCAGCTGTATGGCCAGGTCACTGGCCAGCTCTGTTTTGGGCGCTACAAACAGGCCGGAAATAGCCACGATTCTGCCATCCTGCAAACGCACTGCCTCCAGCCCAGGCTTGCTTCCCAACAGCTCTGCAATCGGTGTCTTTTCGATCTGCACGCCACGCGCTGTCAGTTGGACTTCCTGCTCTGCACTCGGTGTAAATGCAGCTTGAGTAAACAACGTGGTCGGCCCCCAATCTGGCACCAGCATGGCTTGATGTATAGCCAGCTCGCTGCTGGCCAACACACCCAACGGCTGCTGGTTCAGCTCAAAGCCATGGCAATAAGGACAATGCAGCACGCTGCTGCCCCAACGCTCCTGCACACCGGGAATATCAGGCAAGCTGTCCTTGACGCCAGTGGCCAGAATCAGGCGACTCGCACGGACTGTCTGGGCGTCCTCGGTCAATAGCTGAAACCCACCCTCAATGGCATGAACCTCCACAGCACGCCCGGCTCGCTGCTCGACCGTCTCGTACTTCGCAAGCTGAAGTTTTGTCGTCGCCATGATGGCCGCCGGAGCCTGCCCGTCTTGCCCCAGAAAACCATGAGAGGCCTGGGCAAAGCGATTCCGGGGCTGTCCCGCGTCCAATAAAAGTACGCGCCGCCGCGCCCGACCCAATTGAATCGCCGCAGCCTGACCCGCAAAACTGCCACCGACGATGATGATGTCGAAGTCCATAAATTCACCTTCTCTTTAACGTATCTTTTCATGTTACGTATTAGAGAAAAACAGGTCAACTCATGGAACTATGTTTGTTACGATTTTGATTCGGGAATAGGAAGAGAGGCGTTACGCCATGCTGAACACAGCGCAACGCATATAAAGAATGCCGTTCAGGCAGCGGCCTCGGCTACCGCTTTGCGCACGGCTTCACGCGCCCCTACCCGCTCCAGATAAGCACTTAGTTTGGGAAATTGGCTCATATCGACTGCATCCCCCTCCAGCCAACCACCTACTGTATACAGATAAGCATCAGCTACGCTGAACTGATCGCCCAACACCCAGGGACCCACAATCAAGGACTCCAGATAAGCCGCACAAACCGTCATGTTCTGCGGCACCTTGGCGCGCATGGCTTCTTCCGCCGCTGGATCATCTGCCCAACGAGAGCCACGGCGCTTATGTGCGTGGGCCACATGCACCGTGGACGCCAGATAGCTATGCAGCTCCTGCATACGGGCGAATCCAAAAGGATCATTCACAGGCGCCAGCTTGGCATCCGGAAAGCTCTGCGCCACAAAAGCCAGCAAAGCCGGAGTTTCCGTCAAAGCCCCCTGCTCTGTCACCAGTGCCGGCACACGCCCCTTGGGATTGACCCGCAGAAACTCCGGGCTTTGCTGTTGATTCGCACCAAAATCCAGCTTGACCACATCAAAGTCAGCCCCTGCTTCATGCAGTGCAATATGAGTTGCAAGCGCGCAGGTCCCTGGCGCGGAATAGAACACCCAACGAGACATGTCGATCTCCTTTTGTCCATAAAACGAAAGGATCATTATGACGCTGAAGCCTTGTTGGGCAAGCAGAAAACAAAAAACCCAACAGCCGTTAAGCTGTTGGGTTTCTTGGGATATCTTGGTGGAGTCGGGGGGAATTGAACCCCCGTCCGCAAGCCGTCCACAGACAGTTCTACATGTGTAGTCAATTAATTTTAAGTTTTAACCTTGGACTGTGCCAATTGACAGGCCTTTCCTTGGCGATCCACTAAGTTTTAGAACCGGACTTCGTGGCGCAGGCCGATTCGATTCTTTGTAAATAACACTGCTGTAGGTTGCCCTACCTAACCCAAAGACAAATTAGTGCAGTGGCCCAGCCTTAAGCGGCTAGAGCGAAACGCTCGTCGTTGGCGTTTGTAGTTTTCCAGTGGATTTACGAGCGTACTGGTGCTCGACACGCCCTGATCTGCTTCTTGACCCACGTCGAAGCCATGTCGACCCCATGTGGATTAACAACCATATCACATCGGCTACAAAATGTATAGCACCTGATGCTAGAATAACCCTCTTCCGCGCTCTGGCTGAGTCCTCGCCAGAGCGTTTTTCACGTACTTCACGCCTACCCATTTGTTTGGAGTCGCTTTTCATGGCCCATCCCGCCAATCAAGCCAGAGGCCCATTAGGCTTTATCCTGCACGGCAGTCTTGTTACTCAAATTGTGATCGGTTTGGTCGCCGGTATTTTGCTGGGACGCTTTGCTCCCGATGCCGCGCACTCGATCGCCCTGCTGGGCCAATTATTTGTCTCTGCCTTGAAGTCGGTTGCGCCGATTCTGGTGTTTGTTCTGGTGATGTCTTCCATTGCCAACCAAAAAGCCCAGTCCTCCACCCGCATGGGTCCTATTTTGCTCTTGTACGTGCTGGGCACCTTCCTGGCTGCACTGATTGCCGTAATCGCCAGCTTCGCCTTCCCCGTCAAGCTCAAGCTGGATCTGGCCGATGCCACCTTGAACCCTCCTGGCAATATCGTTGAGGTATTGCTGGATCTGCTGACCAGCATTGTGGTGAACCCGGTTGATGCCTTGCTCAACGCCAACTACATGGGCATTTTGGCCTGGGCTATTGCTCTGGGCCTGGCGCTGAAACACGGCTCGCAAGGTTCTCGCGACCTGCTGACCGATATGGCCAATGCCGTGTCGTCCTTGGTGCGCCTGGTCATTCGCTTTGCGCCGCTAGGTATTTTTGGTCTGGTAGCCGTCACCATTGCCGAGTCCGGCTTTGATGCGCTGCGCCAATACGGTTTGCTGCTGCTCGTGTTGGTAGGCTGCATGTTGGTGGTGGCTCTGGTCGTCAACCCCTTGATCGTGTTTGCCAAGCTTCGTCGCAACCCCTACCCGCTGGTATTCACCTGCCTGCGTGAAAGCGGTATCACAGCCTTTTTCACCCGCAGTTCTGCGGCCAACATCCCTGTGAACATGGCTTTGTGCGAACGCCTGGGCCTGCATAAAGATACCTACTCGGTTTCAATTCCACTGGGTGCCACCATCAATATGGCCGGTGCTGCCGTCACGATTACCGTCTTGACGCTGGCTGCGGTGCACACACTGGAAATCCCGGCTGACCTGCCTACCGCCCTGTTGCTGAGCCTGGTGGCTACCATTGCTGCTTGCGGTGCGTCTGGCGTGGCCGGTGGCTCTTTGCTGCTGATTCCACTAGCATGCAATATGTTCGGAATTTCCAACGATGTCGCCATGCAAGTGGTTGGCGTAGGCTTTGTGATTGGAGTGGTACAAGACTCGGTAGAAACGGCCTTGAACTCCTCGACCGACGTGCTGTTTACCGCTGCGGCAACACTCGAACCAGGCCGTGCCTGATTTGATATCTTGACGCACAAGGGGCCAGCCATTCAGGCTGGCCTTTTTTGTAGGCCGATCAAGCAACGCCTGATTGCCTCAGCCCAAGTACCCGCCGCCATGCTTGAGTGCGCAGGCACTCAATGCTTCTGCAATCAGACTCTTACCAAGGAATCTTCGTGGATTTAGCCAGCCTTTCTCTGTATATCGTTGCAGTATCGGCCGTCACTGTCATGCCGGGTCCCACCATGCTGCTTGCCTTGAACAATGGTGCACATGGCGGCAAACGGATCGCAGCATGCGGTATTGCGGGTGCGGCGCTCTCGGACCTGATTCTGATTGCTGCTGTCGGCTGTGGACTGGGCGCGCTGCTGCTTGCCTCCGAGCAGCTTTTCACAGTGGTGAAGTGGATAGGTGCGGCGTATCTGCTCTATCTGGCCTATGGTCTCTGGCACGCTCCGGTCAGCTCTATCCAGACAGACACTCCCACGGAAAAAGTTCGGACGGGTCGCGCGGCTTTTCTGCGATCTTTGCTGGTTGCCCTGTCCAACCCTAAAGCGCTGCTGTTCTTCTCTGCATTTTTGCCGCAATTCATTCGTCCGGAAGAAGCGATTGCCGTTCAGTACATCACACTGGCCTTGGTCACAGCCCTGATTGATATGGCTTTAATGACTGTCTACGCCGTGGGTGGCCATCACGCCATGCGGCTGCTTTCCGGCAAGGCTATGCGTTGGTTGAACCGGGCTTGTGCTGGCATGCTGGCAGGTCTGGGTATTGCGTTAAGTCTGTATCGACGCGGCAATGTCAACTGAAGATCGCAACCTCCAAGGAAAACAAGGGACCTGAATCGGTCCCTTTTTCTTATGTGCTGCAAGCCAGTCTTGCCTACCACAAGACTGCACCTCACCATCCGTGACGCTAGAGCAACAGGCCAAACGACAAACCGCAAACCCGTGCCAGGTCCTTTCACCCAGCGCCATGTTCAGGCTGATGGGATCGTATATCATCATTCAGATGGCCACCACGAATAGCCTGCTATGGGTTCAGAACAGCCATGTCTCACAAATTCCGGTTTGCCCCAGCGGCCAGCAGCCCAGCCTGAACCGGCACGATTTCCCTTCACCCCGAATCAACAAGGAGCCAAGATGAAGCGTATCTATTTAGCGGGTCCTGATGTGTTTTTCAGCGATGCCACCGAGCGTGCCAAGCTGCACAAGCAATTGGTACGAGACTTTGGCTTCAAGCCCTTGCATCCCGTTGATCAGGAAGAGATCGAGGCCTCGGCTATCTACCACCATAATATTCGTCTGCTGGACCAAGCCGATGCGGTTCTGGCCAACATCACGCCCTTTCGAGGCGCAGAGATTGATACCGGCACCGCTTTTGAAATCGGTTACGCCGTAGCCCAGGGCCTGCCTGTTTTTACCTACCGCTCTACCGCCGATACCGTTCTGGACACCGTACGCGAGCACTACAGCCCAGTTGTGCTGGACCCGGCCAGCCAGATCTGGCGTGATCGCAATGGTGCGCTGATCGAAGACTTTGGCCTGCCCTCGAACTTGATGGTGGCGATCAGCACGGAGTTTGTACACGGTTCCTTTACGGATGCCCTGATCGCCGCACAGGATTATTTCAAAGCTATTGGCTAATTCATTTTCGGAAAAAATACTGCTGATTAATCAATCACAAGCAGTCAAACAGAGTCAAAATTAAACGGTTTTCAGGGAAATTAAACGCATCTTGTACTCAGGTATGATGTGAACTTGAAATTCCCTGCCCGTACACAGGAACCACAATTGGTTCCCCGCAGCACCCCCTTTTCCTGAATCAAAAAAACAGGGCTATGCCCAACACCATGCCAGACACCAGCAACATCTCTTTTCTTGATCGTGTACGCGCCATTCTTAGTGATCTCCCCGCCTCCGAGCGACGTCTGGCCCAATTCACACTGGATTTCTCGGGTGATTTATCCAGCTACAACGCCTCGGAACTCGCCAGTCTGGCCCAAGTTTCCAATGCCACTGTCACACGTCTGATCCGTCGTCTGGAATACGCCAACTACGAAGCGGCGCGCAAGCAGATTCGCACGGAAAGAACGGATGACTCCTTCACCTCGGTCCACCAGCCGCTATCTCCGGGCGAGGCCGCCTTGCACTCACACTTGCAGGAAAGCTATAGCAAGCTGGGCAATACCTATCGGCATCTGTCCCATTCTGTTCTGCAGGAAGCCAGTCAGGCCATCAGCCGTGCGCGGCAGGTTTGGCTGGTGGGTTTGCAGGCAAACTACTTTCTGGCCGGGCATTTTTACTGGCATTTGTCCAAACTCATGCCGGGCGTACGGCTTATCCCCGGAGCGGGGCAAACCGTCTCCGACTACCTGGCCGACATTCAGCACCAGGATGTCGTGATTGTTTTTGATTTGCATCCACGCCCCAGCCAAATGCCGGAACTGATCGGACGCCTGGAAACACGCTGTACGGACATCGTGCTGATCACCGACCAGGATTACAAAGAGCGGCCCAAGACCCGCTGGTCCCTTCCCTGCCAGCCTGGGCCTGAAGCGCTGCCTGATAATTCGGTGGCCGTTGCCAGCCTGTCTCATCTGCTGCTGTCCGAAATACTGAAAGTACGTGGCGCTGATCGCCGTGATGAATCAGAACAAGAACTGGCCACCGCTGACGCGCTGTTTTGAACTAACAAAAAACTCCCTTTTCAAGCTCTGCGAGCCACTCAGAGCAGAAGAGACCAGCTCTTGTGCCTGTGCGTCTCCTGCATCATTTGCCCCGCCCAGCTAAACCAAGGCTCCAAAATCAGAGCCTTCTCCTCCCTCATCTACGACCAAAGTCGCCTGTTGGGAAAAGTTGATTCGTTCTATACATGCTGTACACAGAGCGCCCTCAAGCGCCAACTCTCTGTACACGCCGTGTTTAGAGAGCCTCGATGCCAAGAATCATCAAACCCCATAAGGAGACATAAGAATGAGCTCAGCCAATACTGTCGTGACGGCAGTAACTCAGCACCCTGCCTATCAAGAACTGCTTAGAAGACGCAACCGCATGAGCCTGATTTTTTTCGGCTTGACCGTGATTGTGTACGCCGGTTTTATCTTGACCCTGGCCTTTGACCCCGAACTTTTCAGCCGTTCTGTCGGTTCCATGACCATGACCATTGGCGTACTTAGCGCCGCCATTGTGCTCATTAGTGCCGTCGTCCTGGTGTCCACCTTCGTCTACATTTCCAACAAGGTGTATGACCCCTTGCTGGCTCAAATCATGAAGGACGTGACATGAAGAAACTACTTCTGAGCCTGGGCCTGTTTGGCATGGCCAGTGGCAATGCCATGGCAGCCTCTTCCGGCCAGGCCAATACCTCTGCCATTGTGATGTTCCTGATCTTTATTGCCGGGACCATGGTCATTACCTGGTGGGCAGCCCGCCGTACACGCACCACGTCCGACTTTTACACCGCCGGTGGCGGTTTGACCGGCTTTCAAAACGGCCTGGCAATTGCCGGGGACTATCTGTCCGCCGCTTCTTTCCTGGGGATTGCGGGCATGGTCTACGTCAGCGGTTTCGACGGCATGATTTACGCCATCGGCTTCATGTTCGGCTGGCCGGTTGTGATGTTCCTGATTGCAGAGCGCCTGCGCAATCTGGGCCGCTACAACTTTGCCGACGTCACCTCGTTTCGCCTGTCGCAAAACCCCATGCGGATTCTGGCGGCCAGTGCCTCCCTATTGATCATCGCCCTGTACCTGATCGCGCAAATGGTCGGCGCTGGCAAGCTGATCGTGCTGCTGTTTGGTCTGGACTACAACGTGGCCGTGGTGATTGTAGGTTCGCTGATGATGATTTACGTCACCTTTGGCGGCATGACGGCCACCACCTGGGTGCAAATCATCAAGGCCGTACTGATGTTGTTCGGTGCCACGCTGATGACAATTCTGGTTCTGGCAGCATTCTACTGGGATGTGGACAGCATGCTGGCCGCTGCCGTGGAAACACACCCTACCGGACACGCCATTCTTGAGCCCGGCGCTGCCGTCAGCAGCAACCCGCTGAACGTGCTGTCCCTGGGTATTGCACTGGCCTTCGGTACCGCAGGTCTGCCCCATATCCTGATGCGCTTCTTCACCGTGGCGGACGCCAAGGAAGCCCGCAAATCCGTGATCTACGCCAGCAGCTTTATTGGTTACTTCTACCTGCTGACCTTCATCATCGGTTTCGGTGCGATTGCCTTGCTGGTCAAGCATCCCGAGTACTTCCAGACGGGTCCGGACGGCTCCTTCAATATGCTGACCAACCTGATTGGCGGCACCAATATGGTGGCGGTGCACCTGGCCAATGCAGTAGGCGGCAACCTGTTGCTGGGCTTCCTGGCAGCAGTTACCTTCGCCACGATTGTGGCCGTGGTTGCAGGCTTGGCCTTGGCCGGTGCCGCCGCCATTTCGCATGACCTGTACGCCAACGTCATTGCCAAAGGCCGCGCCACCGAAAAAGACCAGATGCGCATTTCGCGTATCTCCACAGTGGTGTTGGGTGTGCTGGCGATTTTGCTGGGCATTATCTTTGAAAACCAGAACGTCGCCTTCATGGTGGGCCTTGCCTTTGCCATTGCAGCCAGTGCCAACTTCCCGGTCCTGGTGCTGTCGATTGCCTGGCGTGGCTGCACCACGCGTGGTGCCACCATTGGCGGTTTTCTGGGCCTGGTCACCGCCACAGTGTGGGTGGTCCTGAGCAGCACGGTGTGGGTCGATGTATTCGGTTTTGCCGAGCCCATCACCCCCTTCCCTAACCCTGGCATCCTGTCCATTCCGCTGGCTTTCTTCTCGATCTGGCTGTTCTCGACCCTGGATAACAGCGCCCGCGCTACCCAGGAACGCGAAGCCTTCGAGGCTCTGACCGTACGCAGTCAAACCGGTATTGGTGCTGCCAGCGCCAGCGCTCACTAAACCTTTTCAACGCTGACTTAATCAGCACGCAGGGACAAAAAACAGGGCATTTCGGTGCCCTGTTTTTACTGATGTGCAGCTCATCCTGGCAGGCACCATTACAGATACTTGAACATGGCATAATCCCCACATGAATGAACTGCTCATTGCTGACGATCACCCACTATTTCGTGAGGCGTTACGAGGCGTCGTCGCCAACCTGTTTCCCGGCACGGCCATCTACGAAGCGGATCGTATCTCCAATTTGTATCCCCTGGTCGACGACCATCCTGACGCCGATTTGCTCTTGCTGGATCTGGATATTCCAGGGGCAATCGGTTTCAGCGCTTTAGTCCATTTACGCGCGACCTACCCCTGCCTGCCCATCATTCTGGTCACCGCCCATGAAGAGGCACGCTTCATGCGCCGCGCCATGGATCACGGAGCCATGGGCTTCATCCCAAAATCGATTGATGCACAGACGCTGGGCGTAGCCCTGCAGGTGGTTCTGGATGGTGGCACCTGGTTGCCGGAAATCGGCTCTTCCTCTCCGGGCATCAGCCTGGACGAACGGGAGGTCGCGGCGAAATTGCGCGAGCTGACACCGCAACAATTTCGCGTTCTGCAAATGCTCAGCACCGGGCAACTGAACAAGCAAATTGCCTACGAACTGAATGTCTCGGAAGCCACCATCAAGGCACACATGACGGCCATCCTGCGCAAGCTGGGTGCTTCCAATCGTACTCAGGCCGTCTTGATGGCCAGTCATCTTGGCCTGAACCAGGACGAATCCCAGGACGCTAATACGTTTTAATTTGCGCGGTCAGAAAAGCTCGCAGCGAAGCGGGCTTTACCGGCTTGGTCAGCACCAGATAGCCATATTGTCGAGCCGCCGCTTTCAGCTCGTCGCTACCATCCGCCGTCAACAAAGCGCCTTGCGCATGAGGCAGATGCAAACGCAATAGTTGCAGTGCCTGCAAGCCGTCCAGCCTATCATGCAAGTGATAATCCACCAGCAAGACATCGGGACTCAAGGCAATTTTCTCCAAAGCGCTATCTACCGTATTGGCGGTGATAATTTGTGCTCCCCAACGCCCCAGCAGCACTTCCATACCCGCAATAATATCCAGATCGTTATCCAGACACAGCACACGCAAGCCTGTTAAAGGCAAGCCATCGGCAGGCTTGCTGGACTCGTTATTTTGCTGACTGCTGGCCTGCGTAGCGTCACTCAAAGGAACGCGAATGGAGAACATGCTGCCACGCCCCACTTCGGATCGAACATCCAGCGTATGCCCCAACAAGACCGCAATACGTTGGCAAATGGACAGGCCCAAGCCCAGGCCACGGCCATCCCAATCGAAGGCTTGTTCATAGCGATGAAACTCCGCATAAATCTGCTGAATATGATGTGGCGGGATACCTTGGCCTGAGTCCCAGACCTGAAACTCCAGCTCCTCGCCCCGGACACGCACGCCAAACACCACTCGTCCTTCCTGGGTGTAGCGCAAGGCATTGGCCAGGAAATTCTGCAGCACGCGCCGCAGCAGACGATGGTCGCTATACACCTGCAAAGGTCGAGCATGAATCCGCAACTGGATACCACGTCGTGCAGCCATAGGAGCGTATTGGTCTGCCAAATGCTGCAGCAGATGCTGCACATTGATCACGCCCAGATCCGGCTTCAAGGCTCCGGCATCCAGACGGGAAATATCCAGCAGGCCTTCCAGCAACTCCTCCGCCGTACGCAAAGAGGTATCGACTCGTTCGGCCAGATTGGGCATCTCCGCCAGGTCATGCGTATCGCGCAAGGCCGACGCAAACAGACGTGCCGCGTTAATCGGTTGCAGCACATCGTGGCTGACGGCCGTCAGGAATCGGGTACGAGACTCCTGAGCTTTTTCCGCCTCCTGCGTACGCACCGCGACACGCTGCTCCAGGCTGTCGTTCATCTCTCGCAGCTCGCGCTCCACGCGCTTGTAGTGCGTGATATCGCTATAGCTGGTGACATAACCGCCGCCCGGCAAAGGCCGCCCCCGCAGCTCGATCACCTGCTTGTCATTCAACATACGCTGAGTCACATAGGAAGAGCCTTCGCGCATAAACTGAATACGACGTTCTATAGCTTGTTCCACCCCTATGCTTTCCACGCCATCGACCTTGCCCCGCTCGGCATTAAAGCGAATCAGATCCGCCACGGACCTCCCCACGTACAACATGCTGGGCGGGTAATCGAATAACTGCTGATAGCGCTGGTTCCAGGCGACCAGCCGCATGTCCGCATCCACCACACTGACACCCTGATCAATGTTCTCCAGGGTGGCCAGCAAAATATCCCGATTGAAACGCAGTTCCTGCCCCGCCTCATCCAGCACGGCCATGATGGCAGCCACCTCCATGCCCGAACCACGCAAGGCGCTGGTCAGCACCAGGCGCGCGGACGCGGCCCCCACCGCAGCTGCCAGCAATAGCTCCGTGAAATGCACCCAGGAACTATCCGCCCGCAAACCAGGCTCCAGCGATTGCTTGGCCTGTCTGGCCTGCGTTTCAAAAGCCCGCTTCGCCATTTTTTTACCAACGATACGCTCTGCCAAAAGCAGCAAATCCTGGACCGACAAATCCCCATAAGAATGACGGGCCGCCAAGGTCTGCCGCTCCGCATAAGGATTAAGAAACGGTTCGGCCCGCAAGCGCTCTCCCAAGCCCGGACGCCGGCGCCAGGACACCCACAAAAAGGCGCTGATATTGCACAGCAGGGACCAGAAAGTGCCATGTGTCAGCGGGTCCCAGCCCTCTACGCCAAAAAGTTGATAAGGGCGCAGCCAGGACAGGCCAAATGGCCCGTGATACAACCAATCATCCGCCAGCCAGCCCACCTCGGTCAGCGTCGGCAAAAGCAAGGTATAGACCCAGATGGCAAAGCCCAATAGCAGTCCGGCCTCTACGCCCTGTCGACTGGCACCGCGCCAATACAAACCACCAATCAAGCCCGGCCCAAACTGCGCAACCGCCACAAAGGCCATCAGCCCATAAGCGGCCAGGGTCGTATCGCTGCCACTGAGCATGTAATAGCCGTAAGCCACACCCGCCAGCGCCATGATGGCGACACGGCGTATCCATAGCACTGTGGAAGCCACCGTACTTTGCTGATACTGCGCCCAGCCACGACGCAGCAGCAAAGGCATCACCAAGTCATTACTGACCATGGTTGAGAGCGCCACACTGGTCACAATGACCATGCCTGTTGCGGCCGAAAAACCGCCTATGTAAACCATCAAGGCCAAGCCAACCTGGTTTTGCGACAGGGGCAAGGCCAGCACAAAACTATCCGGCGCCACGCCCTCGCCCCCAACGCCAAACAGGCTGACACCTGCCGCAGCAATAGGCAAGACCATGACGCTGACCACCAGCAGATACGCCCCAAACAACCAGCGCGCCCGCCGTATATCCACCACGTCCCCACATTCCACAATGGCCACATGGAACTGACGGGGCAAACAAATAATCGCGGCAAAGGCCAGCAAGGTTTGACCGACAAAACCCACCGGCGGACTGTTCTCGAACAGTGTGCTGACGGCCCCCACCATATTCAGTTCAGTCTTGCCAAACCAGCGAAAGGCGAACAGGCCAACCGCCACCAAGGCCACCAGTTTCACCACGGACTCAAAGGCCACGGCCAGCATCAAACCCGGTCTATGCTCGGTCGCGTCCACCTGGCGTGTTCCAAACAGAATAGAAAACAAGGCCATCAAAATCGCGACATACAAGGCCGGATCACCAAACAGCCCGGCGTGAAACTCGGTCCCGGCCAGCACACTCAAACTCAAGGCCACCGCCTTGTATTGCAGGGCCAGATACGGCACGGCCGCCACCACGGCAATCCCCGCCACCATGGCCGCCAAGCGCTGCGAGCGCCCATAACGACTGGCCATGAAGTCCGCAATGGAAACCGTGTTCTGGGATTGAGCCACCAGCGCCAGACGTTCAATAATCCGCCAGCCAAACAGCAGCATCAGCATGGGGCCAAGATAAATAGGCAGAAAACCAATGCCATAGCGCACGGCCGACCCGACCGCGCCGTAAAACGTCCACGACGAACAGTACACAGCCAGGGCCAGGCTGTAGACCGTAGGTCGCAACCAGGGGCGCTGGGTATACAAAGGATTCCTGTCCCCGAACCAGGCAATGGCGAACAAAATTGCGGCGTAAATCAACGAGGCCAACACCACCCAGGCTGGCGTCATCTGCACTGTCTCCTACTTTGGTATAACGCGATGATTTTTCTCGCGATTGTGAGTAATACTAAGACAGTTCCAGCAGGATCTGAGCTCGGAAAACTAGGGCTTATCACCTATACCCAATTTGATTTTCAGTACAGATCTCCTGGGGCAGGCAGCACCCGCAGCATCATGAGCCACGGTGAGGATCACGTCACGCACCGACAAACCCGGAACGATGCCTGCATTCCTGTCCTCATGTCGCATTTAACAAGCGCAGCACAACGATGCGCAGGCGGTATTCAAGCCAGCGCTGCATCACCTGTTTGGACGAAGAGCTTTCGTCTGGCATCACAAGAAGAAATAGAGCGTTTGAAACCGGGGAGTCACTGCTCCAGTCCAGAACTCATCTATCACTCGCAAACGAAAAACGCCCCGACAAAAAAACTATCTTTCATCGTCATGCGGGGCAAATTAAAGGAGGCAATATGAACCACTCAACATTGAACTTTGATCGCTATCCACAGCAACCGCACGGTGGAACACTGGTCAACCAGGTTGTCCCGGAGGATCGCGTCAAGGACGAGATCGAACGTGCGCGCACCCTGCCCAGCATCCGCGTGGACCTGGAAGCCGTCATCACCATCGAGATGATTGCTACGGGCGTGCTCTCCCCCAACAAAGGCTTCATGAACGAGGCCGACTACAACTCCGTGCTCAAAGAGGGTCGTTTGAGTAATGGTGTGGTGTGGCCTGTGCCGCTGAGCTTCGCCCCGATTGGCGATCGCAACCGCGACATTATTAAAGGACTTTCGGTCGGCTCTGAAGTGGCGCTGACCAATAGCGACAACAAGCCGGTAGCCATCCTGAGCATCGAGGACATCTTCTCCTACGACAAGGAGCAGCGCGCTCAGCAACTGTTTGGCACCACGGACAGAAATCACCCCGGTGTGGACTCCATTTACCGCCGCATGGGCGATGTGTCCCTGGGTGGCACCTTGCACCTGCTGCAGCGTGTGGACTGGGGCCCGTTCGAGAAGCTGCGCCGCGAACCCAAAGACACCTGGCGCCTGTTCTACGAAGAAAAGAAATTCAATTCCGTGGCAGGCTTTATCACCGGCGCAAACCCGCTGCACCGTGGCCACGAGTACATTCACCGCAATGCGCTGGAAGGGATTGATGGCCTGTTCCTGCAGCCACTGGTAGAGATGGCCAAGCGTGAATACGTGCGCCACGAGTTCCGCATGATGGCCTACCGAAACGTACTGGATACCTACTACCCCAAGGACCGTGCCATCCTGTCACCGTTGCGCGTCACCTATATTTTTGCTGGCCCACGCGAAACCATTTTGCATGCCCTGATCATGAAGAACTATGGGTGCACCCACGCCTTGATTGGTCGGGATCACGCCGGGATTGGCAGCTACTACGACAAGTACGCCAGCCACAGTATTTTCGATCAGTTCAGCCCCAAGGAAATGGGCATTGATGTGCGCCTGTTCCACGAAGTGTTTTACTGCACGCGTTGTGCCTGCCATGCCACTTCCGAGACCTGCCCGCACGATGATCGCTTCAGGCTGACCATCTCCGGCACCGGCATTCGCGAGATGCTGCGTCACGGCATCATGCCGCCCAAGGAAATTTGCCGCCCTGAATCCATTCTGCCGGCCATGCAAGGCGTACAGCCCAAAGGACTGTGCGAGGAAGGCGAAGCAATCCAGCCTGTCAGCAAGGTTATCCAGAGCATGTTCCCCTACTACACCCAGTACACCCGTCTGGGCGGGGCCAAGCGTAGTGAACCGCTGGATCCATCTCAGCTGACGGTGCGCGATCTGGAAATCGCCAGCCACGACGTGCGGCACCATGCGGGAGATATCTACAACGGGGTGTACACCGAGTACAGCGCCGTGGTGGATCACAACCGCAGCATGCAAGCCGCCTGGATTGAGGATGCGCGTGCTGCTCTACGCTTCCAGCAGGAACGTCTGATCAGCGATCTGGAAGAAAAGCAGCAGCAAGCACCGGAAGAAGCCTCGGACGAGTTCATGTATCAGGACAAGCAGGAAGTCGTGCGCGAGCTGCATTCGGCCCGCAGCTTGCTGGATGATATTCCGACCGTGATTTCTGCCAAGCAGTTGACCAAAAGGACCTGGAACGTCCTGCCTTACCAGCGCTATCGTGGGGCGGATAAGGAATAAGGCTCTATCCAGCTTCCCCCTGAACAGAAAAAGCCCCTGACCTTAACAAGATCAGGGGCTTTTTCATCACGAAATCTGCCCGAAGGCAGACTCAAACTGTCCAGAACCTGCTCAACAGACCTCTTCCAGATTGACCTCATTCACAGGCATCAGGCGGCGGTAGAAAGTAGGCAGAGCAAACAAGGCACCATGAATGTCAGCGTTGTAGAACTGCAGGGAATCCTGGTTCTCGTTGCTCATACGCTGCTCCAGTCGTTCCTGGATTTGATCGGCGGAGAAAGCACGCGGGTTCAGCTCGTCGGAGGCAATTGCCAGCCCCCAGTAAGAGCCGTACAGCGGGATATGCAGACCGTAGCCATGCACTTGTGCAAACACACTGGCCAGGGATTCGCTCAGGTTCTTGACCTGCTGACTTTCGTGGAAAGGCGAACCCAGGTGCAATACCAAAGCACCACCACTTGCCAGCGCACGTTTGCAGGACTCAAAGAAGGCAGTCGTGTACAAGGGGCCGGCCGGAGTTTCGGGGTCGGTCAGGTCCAGATAGATCAAGTCAAAGCGTTCCTGTGTATGGGCCAGGAACTTCGCGCCGTCTTCGATCTGAATTTGTACACGCGGGTTATCAAACGCCCCCTTGTGAATGGACTGCAAGTGCTCGCGGGCCACCTCGATCACTTCCCCATCCAGCTCAACCAGAGAGACTCGCTCCAGGCTGGGGTACTTCAGCAGTTCTTCCAGGGCTCCACCATCCCCACCGCCCACAATCAGGGCACGGCGTGGATTCGGGTGAGCCATAGCGGCCGGGTGAATCAGACCTTCGTGGTAGAAGAACTCTTCGGCCTCGGAAGTCATCATGCAACCGTCCAGGCGCAAGGTCTTACCCAAGGTTTCGGAACGCAGCAACTCCAGACGCTGAAAAGCAGTCTGGCGCTCCAGCAAGCGCTCGGTGAAGCGAAAGCCGTACAGTGCATCCTGATTCAGGTTTTCCGTCAGCAGTTCACCAGCATGGGCCGGGCCATCAGCCTCGCCACGCCACAAGCGATTACGCTGGGCCTGACCGGGCTTGAAAGCCTGCTCAATACCGTCAATCAGGCGGGTCGCCTTGCCCGAATTGTCCTGCATGAAATTGCAGACATAGACGTCCAGCGTCACGCCACCACGCTCTGGCCAGGTATGGATGGCCAAGTGAGACTCGGCCAATAACAGTACGCCGGTAACACCACCAGGCTGCCCTTCAAATTCGGGAAATGCCTGCCACTCTTCACCAACAATCGTCAGCCCTGCATCAATAGTCTGCTGACGGCAAAAATCAGCCAGTTTCTGGGCATCGATCAGCAGCTCCGGGCTGCATGCACATTGGTAAAGGTCTGCGGTCAAGTGCAAGCCTTGCATAATCGTGTGCTCCTTTAACAGATTTTGCGCTCCCTACCAACGAGACGACCGCAACGTAAAAACTTCAAAGCGAGGTGCACCTGGAATGGCGATCACCTCGCTTCATCGAAAAGAGCGCAAATTGTACCTTATATCAAACTTAAATATATGAAAATAACCCTATTTTAGGGAAGATTAAGGTATATACGACGCGGAAGGCAGCAGAACCAATTCCATGACCAAATGCGCCCCTGGACCCGGACGGTCCTTGAAATAGACTCTGCCCCCGTGGTGGTGAACAATCGAGCGCAAAATGGACAAGCCCAGACCGCTTCCTTGCACCTGTTGGCCGGGCAGGCGATAGAACTTGTCAAAGACCTTCTCTTTATAGAGCGGATCAATTCCCGGCCCTTGATCCAGGACCTCTATCCGAGCCCAACCGGTTTCGCCCGGCTGCAAGCGCAGGGTCACCATGGTGTCTGGCGCGGAGTACTTCAGGGCATTTTCCAGCGCATTGCGCAGAGCTACCAATAAAGGAACGATATCCACCTTGGCCCACAAGCCATACTCGGGCACATCCAGGTAAATGCGGTGGCGCTGTTCGTGAAAAGGGCGCAGACTCAGGCGCAGCACGGCACGCAAATCAGACTCGCGCCATTCCTGCATGCTCGTCCCCTCGTACTCCATGCGATTCAAGCGCGTCAAATCATCAAGCAGCACATCAACGCCACGAACCTTTTCATGTAATTGAGAGTAGATCTTGCTGGCCCAGGCTGACGGGGTTGTCTCCAGTTGCAGCAATTGGATATAGCCGCTGATGGCGGCCAGCGGGGAGCGTATTTCATGGGCAGCCATGGCAAAACAGTCGGCACGATCGCGCTCCTGTTGCATTTTTGTGCTGACATCGCGAATCATCAACAAAGTTGCGCTGTCTGAATCGGAGGCCGCATAGGCATGAAACTCCAGGGCACGGGCCTGTTCCCCTTCCCCATCCCGGTGCATGTAGTAAAAAGGATTTTTTTCGCGGTTAATAACCTGACTAATCCCAGGGAGCAAATACGCTAAATCTGCCCGTATTCCTTTTTCCAGATTCTGGAAAAAATCGATTAAATCATCGTTGTCATTGGCCAATTCCGGCGTATCCAGCAAACGCCGCATGGCCCGATTACACCCCTCAATTCGCCCACAGGAATCGAACATGACAATGGCATCGGGCAAGGCATCCAGCATTTGCTCAAAGCGATGTGCTTTTTCATAAGCCTGTCCCGGCCATTTAGGCACGCTCGCTCGGTCAAACAAACGTTGCCCGATCAAAAAACTGGTAAATAGTGTGAGCAACAAGCCAATCCCCTATTTTCGTCCCAAAACAAGCACCAGGCCTGCCTCAGTGTGGTTTCAATCTCCATGCGACAAAAAGCCAGTCCAGCGGATAAACCAAGCATTTTTCTAGATGGGATTACTGATCTGCCAATGCCTTTGCATCAGCCTGGGTGAAAAAACGGTTAATCGCCTAATAAATAAATTTCATAACAATCAGGCGGAACAATAAGAAAGGGATTAGTACTTTTTAAAAGTTTTACTCCAAAACCACCGCCCATACTGCTTAACGGCAGAAACAGCCGTATCATAAGGCGCATAAATTTTCTTTGAGGAAACAAGGGAACTTGTACAAAATGGATTCCTATTTATTTCATAAAGACTGACCAGGATCAAGACTAACGATAAAAACAAGTGCTAGGGTGCTAACACCCTTTTTCTTGGCCCGACAAGCCGAGCACCGCCCGGACCCGCCCGTAACATCAACACTTATAAGTGTGTTCAGCTCCCCACACTGGGCCCGTCCGGTAACACGACAGCGCAAGGGATACGCGTAAAATCAGCAAGGCGAGTCCAGGTTCACAGGCCCGCCCGATTGAAGTGAGTCCCTGATGAAGCATGAACATCTGAAAATCGGAGATATTAGAAGCATGTGTGTCCAATACTCTGCCTATCACTTGGCGTGAACAGGCCACTTCCCATTGCCATTAGTAGTATTTCTGTACTTACTAATACCGTCTCTACACTCTGCACTGCTACATCGGGGCCCATAGCCTTTCTTTCCCCGGTCTGGCCTGCTTTCATTTTGTTGACTCCATGAACGACGCCGTTTACTCCACTCGGCAGGCTGCTGATTTACTAGGTGTGTCTGTACGCACCGTACAACTTTGGGTAGAAGCCGGGACCCTGAAAGCCTGGAAAACCCAAGGCGGGCACCGACGCATCGACCGCGATTCCGTACAAGCCATCTTGCAAGAGCGCCGTGGGCAAACCAGCCCCCCGACGCCTGATGCTCCGATCACTCCCAGCCTACCTGTTTGCAGCGGTGAACCCTGCCTGCGCGTACTGGTCGTTGAAGACGACCTGGATTTGCTGGCGATTTACCGCATGGCCATGGAACATCTGCCCTTCCCGGTCAAATTGCGCTGCGAACAAGATGGCCTGAAAGGTCTGATTGCTGCCGGCAATTTCTACCCCGATGTGCTGATCGTGGACCTGAACCTGCCCAAACTGGATGGTTTTGCCATGCTCAAGGCGCTGGCCGATGCCCCTGAAACCGAACATACCCAGATTTATGTGATTTCTGCATTGAGCGCCGCCGATATTCACGCGCGTGGCGGTCTGCCCGGCAAAGCCACAGCCCTGGCCAAGCCCATTCCCATTGCCCTGCTCCTGCAGCTGCTCAGCGAAGCCTTCCACGCCCAATACCTGCCCTCCTGAGCACGTCCTCTTCCCTTTATCAGCCAGGATCAATTTTTTCAATTTCGATCTTTTTGTGACAAAAATTTTCATTTGATTATCATTTTTTTATTTTTAGACATAAAAAACGAATCAAATGATACTATTCACGAAAATTCACAACAAGAAATTGATCCGTTTATCTCGAGTCTTTTGCTGATACAAAAATACAAAGGGAAAGGCTATGCGCAAGAACCTACCAATTACCGGCATCGAAACCGAGCTGCTGGACGAGCAATATCTCATTTCCAAAACTGACCTGGCCGGCCGCATCATTTATGCGAACCCGGCCTTTGTCGAGGTGAGCGGGTTTAGTCGGGAAGAATTGATTGGCGAGCCGCACAATATCGTGCGTCACCCCGATATGCCATCCGAAGTTTTTGCAGATTTGTGGCATACCTTAAAACAGGGCCGTTCGTGGGTGGGGGTGGTAAAGAATCGCCGTAAAGACGGCGGTTTTTATTGGGTTCTGGCCCATGCCAGTCCCATTATTGAACAAGGGGAATTAACCGGCTTTGCGTCGGTTCGTGTGCGCGCAAAACCTCAGGATATTCAAGCAGCTGAACAGTTTTATCAGGAATTGCGCGAAGGTCGAAATCGTTCCCGAACGATACGCGCTGGCCAAATTACGGCTCGCAGCTGGCGTCGCCCTTTTGCCGGCCTTCGTTTCCTGGCTGGTCCCAGTTTGCTGGCCGCCTTTTTACGAAAAGGCCTGTTGAATCTGGGTATTACCGGCGGGATTATTGCCATGATCCTGAATACGGAGATGCCACAGCAAAGCATGATCCTCCTGGCCAGTTCTCTGGGGGTGGGAACATTGATGATTTTGGGCTATCAGGCCGTGCTGATGCGACGGGTTTTGGGATCGTTTAAAACGGCCACGCACATCGCCCAACAAATTGCCGCAGGCAACCTGACAGTCAACACACGCGGGCCCGCTGTGAAGAAGCTGGAAACGCTGGGCCAGAATCTGGATCTGATGCGTAAGAGCCTGATGAGCATTAGTACCGACGTGGACCATAGCTGCAGCAACAATCAAATGGTGTCACGCAAGCTCTCGGATAACAGCGCCCTGCTGGAAGCACGCACTCAAGAGCAAGCGGCCTCCATGCAGCAGACCACTGCCAGTATGAGCTCCTTTGGGCAAGCCGTTCTACAGACCGCGGAAAACGCCAAGGCCAGCCACGAACTGGCTAGCCGCAGCGCGGAGATCGCGGGTCGCGGGAACGAGGCGGTTCAGAAAGTCAGCTCATCCATGCAGCAGATTCTGGAAAGCTCCCAGCATATTGGCAATATCGTGTCGATGATCAATAACATCGCCTTTCAGACCAATATCCTGTCGATCAACGCCTCAATTGAATCGGCCCGCGCCGGAGAGGCCGGTAAAGGCTTTGCGGTGGTTGCCTCTGCCGTGCGTTCGCTGGCTCAGCAAGCGGCTCAAGCGGCCGATGAAATCAAGCAACTGGTCACCGAAACCCAAACCCTCAGTGCTGAAGGTGCCACCCACGCCGCCCATGCGGGGCAGACCATGCAGGAAATCCTGACATCCGTGTCTGAGGTTGCGGGTTTGATGGGTGAGATTTCTGCTGCCACCAGCGAGCAAAGCATCGGTTTGGGCCAGTTGACCCAGGCCTTGAAACAGGTGGACCAAATCACCAGCGACAATGCCGCTCTGGTCCATGACTTGAGTGAAACAGCGCAGGAACTGAACCAGAATGGGGCCGAACTGCAAGAGGCTATCAGCGTCCTGAATCACGGAGAAAGTGCGCATACTCACCCACCCACTCGCTCTGCTGCCCCCTTGATCCTGGCCCCGGTTGTGAAAATGGACGCCGCTCGTCGCAAACCAGCCCACCCAGGCCGACTACGACAATTGGCATCCAGTACCTGAGTTCGCTAAAAGCCCAGGCTTTCAGCCCCTCCCAACAAGGCCAGCACGCCCAGCACAGCAAAGATACAGGCAGCAATCCGGTGTACCAACTGAGTCGGCAAACGGCGGGCAATGCGCTCGCCAAACAAAACGGCAGGTGCGTTGGCCAACATCATGCCCAAGGTCGTGCCTAGCACCACCAAACCGAACTCTTGATATTTAGCAGCCAAAGCGACCGTCGCAATCTGTGTCTTGTCGCCCATCTCGGCCAGGAAGAATGTCACCAGCGTGGTGCCAAAAACACCAAAACGCGTACGGGTGGCTTCGGCATCATCGATCTTGTCAGGAATCAGAATCCATATGGCCATGGCCAGAAAGGAAATACCCAGCACCCAACGCAGCACTTCCGGATCCAGCAAAGCGGGAACCCAAGCACCAATGGCGCCAGCCAGACCGTGATTAACTAAGGTTGCTATGAAAATAGCGAGAATGATGGGCCAAGGGCGTTTGTAGCGGGCTGCAAGAATAAAAGCCAACAATTGGGTTTTGTCCCCAATTTCTGCCAAGGCAACCACACCCGTGGAGATAAACAACGCTTCCATAACAACTCCTGGCCGGATAAAAGACAAATGACCACAAACCCTCCCGGCCAAACGCGAAGGTCCATGGTCAAAAGTCTTGCCAGGCTAAGTTGCTATCAGCGCCATGACCCTGTGTAGGTCAAGTATGTTGACGCTGATCTTCGGTAAACCGAAGCGGCTACTCCCTAATGACGAAGCGCATCGTAGCCCAGATTAAGACGCCTGTCCAATCGGGGCTTTTCAACGCACAAGAAGTACACTTGCTTATTTTCACGCTTTCACCAGACGCATGACTGCCCAAAACCCAGCATCGGCTCAGCCCAACACCTACCAGCGCTATGTGCTGCTGTATCTGTTATTCATGATTTTGCTGTGGACCGTTTTGATGGCAATTAGCCATAAAGCCCCCGATCTGGACGGCATGGAAGAACTGGTCTGGTCGGCCAGTTTCGAGCTGGGCTATTTGAAGCATCCGCCCTTCCCAGCGTGGGTGATGGCCGCCTTGACCAGCGTAGTCGGACGCCCGGCATGGCTGACCTTTGCCGCGGGCATGACAGCTTCGGTGCTGGGGCTATGGTTTATCTGGAAACTGGCCTGCGAATTCCTGAATCCCGAACGCGCCTTCATGGTCTTGCTGATCAGTTCTGTCAGTATTTACTTTTCCTTGCGCGGCACCATTTTTAATCACAACACGGCACAACTGTGGTCCGTAACCGCCGCGACCTGGTTTTTCTATCGCGCCAGCCGCGACCAGAAACCGGCAGACTGGTTATGGCTGGGCGCCGTCGCTGCGCTGTCTACGGTCACCAAATACAGTGCCGTGATTCTGTTCACCGCCTTCTTTTTGTATTTCCTGCGCAGCGGTATGTGGCGTCAGCGGCAGACCTGGATAGGGCTGGGCTTGGCCCTGCTTGCCTATGTGCTGGTCTTGTCGCCCCATCTGTACTGGCTGGTGAAGCACGACTTCGCCCCCTTCCGCTATATGGACGGCTCGCTGGAAACACATACCCGCTGGGAGGCCTACAAGGAACTGCTGGCGTTTAGCCTGGACCAGCTGGGGAGACTAAGCCCCATGGTTGTGGCCATGATTGCGCTGGGTATCTGGAATCGTCGCGACAGGAAAAAGCTGGCCCCATCCGACGCGGCCTTGCAAAACAAGCAACGCTACGCCGATGATATTTCCCGCAGCGACAAGCAATTCCTGCTGTGGGTGGGCCTGACTCCGATCGTCAGCACCGTCTTGATTTCAGCCATGATGGGCACCCGTCTGGTCGCTTCCTGGGCCACCACTTTCTTTGTTTTGTATGGCTTTTTTGCTCTTTGGGTCATGCACGGCAAGGACAAGATCCAGCTGCGGCGCGTGGCTATTATTGTGATCGTGTTGCAGATATTGCTGGCATCGGGCTACGCCTTGGCTCGTGGCCCATTGGCCTGGCATAAAGGTAGGGACTCTCGCTCCACCTTCCCCGGCCCGGAAGTGTCTGCCCAAATGCAAGCCATCTGGAACGAACACATGCCCGGCATCCCACTTAAAGTCGTAGTAGCCGATACCTGGCTAGGCGGCAATATTGCCGTTCATGCCGGCCAGGATGTGATGGTCTTTATTGATGCTGACCCGGCTGCTTCACCTTGGCTGACACTCCCGCAGGATATGGAATGCGGCGCTCTGATTGTGTACAGCATCCAGACCCGTGGGAAACCTCCCGCATCCTTGCTCCAGCTGTACGAGCAAGCCCCTATCAAGGGGCAGGCCGAGCAGCGCTGGTCTTCCGAGCGCAGTCCCATGATTGATCTGAACTGGGCCATTCTGCCCGCACAAAGCAGCTGCCCCTTTACAGCCACTGCCCGCTGAATCACTTAAATTTTAGGGTGATGCACCGGCAGTTGCTCACCCAGATAATCCAGAAAATGTCGTACCGCCGGGGCCATGCCTCGGCGGGAAGCAAACACAGCGTGAATAATCCCCGGCAAGGGTGCCCACTGTGGCAATACCTGCACCAGGCGTCCGGCTTTCAAGGCCTCGCAACACATATAGTCGGGCAAGATACCCACACCTATGCCCTGCTCCACCCCTTCACGCAACGTCAGCAAATCCGAGGCCATATAGCGCGGCCTGTGCGTTACCGTCAGGCTGGCGCCCTCGGGACCATACAGCTCCCATTCGTTTTGACCTTGTCGGGCCGACATGGCCACCGTGGGCAATTTCACCAAATCAGCCGGGCCGCGCACCGGATCAAAACGCGCCAGCAGTTCAGGCTGAGCAACCAGAATTGCCCCTGTTTCACCCAGGCGCTTGACGATATAGCTCGCACTATCACTTAAGGTGCTGCGCACTCGCAAAGCCACATCAATCCCGTCCGCCACCGGATCAACCACCCGGTTGCTGACTTCCACCTCCAGCTCAACCTGAGGGTAGCGAATCAGAAACTGTGCAAACACGGTCGACAAGACCGTATGGGCCAAGGTGACCGGGCAACTGATACGCAAGAGACCGCGTGGTTCTTGCTGCACTTGAGCCACCGCAGAATACGCAGCTTCGGCCTCGTCACGCATGGCCTGGCAATGGCGCAGAAACACCTCTCCAGCAGGGGTCAGAGACAGGCTGCGCGTGGTGCGTTGCAGCAGGCGCACACCGACTTCAGCCTCAAGACGGCTAAGACGTCGCGATACTCGCGATGGCGGCATGCCCAAGTGTCGGGCAGCAGCACTAAAGCCGCCACGCTGTACCACTTCGGTAAACAGCACCATGTCATTTAAGTCATACATACAGGGAAGTTTTCCAGGATTACAGACAAAAGTAGAATAATCTTTCTCAGAAAAACCGGCTTATCAAAGGTATGGGCATCAAACATAATGACACCATTCCTTCATCGCTTTGGACACCAAACATCATGAAACTGCTACACGTAGACTCCAGTATCACCGGCGCCAACTCCGTTTCCCGCGAACTTTCGCAATTTGTGGTTGATCAGCTGCGCCAGCAAAATGAGCAAGTCCAAGTGGAGCATGTAGATCTGGCCCTGAACCCGCCACCTCACTTTTCGGCTGACTCCCTGGGCATGCGCCTGGGTCTGGACCCAGCCACCCTGAGCGAGCGCCAGCGTGCCGAGAACGCCATCACCGAACAATACCTGAGCCAGTTCCTGGCTTCCGATGTGGTGGTGATTGGCGCCCCCTTCTACAACTTCACCATTCCTAGCCAACTGAAAGCCTGGATGGACCGTCTGGCTCAAGCTGGCCGCACTTTCCGCTACACCAGCAATGGCCCGGAAGGTCTGGCCGGCGACAAAACGGTTTACCTGGTTCTGAGCCGTGGTGGCATCTACTCCGAATCGGAGCAAGGCCAGGCCATGGAACATCAGGAAAGCTACCTGCGTGTGATGTTCGGCTTCATGGGTGTAACGGACCTGCGTATTGTGTACGCCGAAGGTCTGGGCAAAACCCCAGAGCTGCGTGATCAGATTGTAGAGAACGCCAAGGCCAGTGTCAGCGCCTTGCTGGAAAAGAGCCCTGCCTAAGACCGGGAAGGCCTGGTTCGACCAGGCCTTGGCTGTTTAGTTCTGCACAAGCAGCCACCCGCCCCTTCAGCGCTCAAGCCTGAGCAAGCAAAGATAAAGCCGGATCCCAATCCCTGCGTGGACATCGGATCCGGCTTTCTCTTTTGCGTTGCCTGCCGGCAGGCAGGCAGGCAGGCAGGCAGCACATTCTGATCGCGCTGAATCTCCACCAGAGAAAAACACAAAGGGCCAATTGATGGCCCTTTGTGTTGATACCGCGATAAGCAGGAACGAAATCGGAGCAGAATCAATTTCTGCCCGCGCGCCCCTTTTTATTCGTCTGTTTCCAGCCAGTGGCCCAAGCGCAGACGCTTGGTGTTCAGGTAAGCCTCGTTAAAGGGATTACCTTCAATTTGATGCGGCACACGCTCCACCACATCAATGCCAATTTCCTGCAGGGTTTTTACCTTGCGCGGATTATTGGTCATCAGACGCAGCTTCTGGATACCGACGTGCTCGAGCATATCCTTGCAAATATCATAGCGACGCATATCCGCAGGAAACCCCAGCTTCTCGTTGGCTTCCACCGTATCCGCCCCCTGATCTTGCAGGTTGTAGGCACGGATCTTGTTCACCAGACCAATACCCCGCCCTTCCTGGCGCAAATACATCAAGGCACCACGGCCTGCCGTAGCAATACGTTCCAGCGCTAATTGCAGTTGAGGGCCGCAATCGCAGCGCAGGCTGAACAAGGCATCGCCCGTCAGACACTCGGAGTGGACACGGGCCAGGACAGGCTCGCCGTCGGCCACATCCCCCAGGGTCAACAATACGTGTTCTTTTTGATTGCTGCGCTCTACAAATACATGGATTTGGAATACGGCCCAGGGGGTAGGCAAACGGCTGGAGCTGACGTAGTCCAATAAAGCGCCGGGTTTGGCCTGCTGGGCAGCCAGCGGGGAGTCCGATTCTGATGCCAGTGCGGCATCCGGGATGGATTGCATAATGAGTCTCTGCTGCAACGAAGAAATGCGGCTTGGCCCCATCCGGGGCAACCTAGCAATGATAGCCCAATTCACTCCATTTCTTTAAGCCTGAGGCAAGATGCTTTTCAGGACTAATTTCGCCAGTCCCCCTATGACACAGACATGAAACATTCACCTTATGTGCCTATCCTTATAGCGAAAAGTTCTGCGATCCGGTATTCTACGCAACAAGAAAATACATAAAATGTTATGAAACTTACAAATACAGATGATCTATGGCGCTTTGTGTTTTTCACTGAGCCTTGATCATCCTCTTACTTGATTGATCATGCCCGCCACTAAGGTCTTTATTCGTTATGTTGTGATTGGGCTCGGCTTGGCCCTGCAACCGTTTGTCGCCCATAGTGCGGCAAGCCAGACCTGGCCCCAGCCTCCTTCTCAATTAAGTCTGGACAGCCCCTACGGCACCTTGCAAGTGAGCCAAAGCGATTATGTCTATGAAGCACAACTGCAACTGGACTCGCAAATCATCGCTCCCGAACTCAAGGGCTTGATCAATATTCCCTACGCCTTCAGACAATCCAACAACCAGACAGCGTTGATTTCGGTGGACAACGGCCTGGGGGGTTGCTCGATTTATTATCACTGGGTCACAGTGTCATCCAAGGGCTATACCGTCTCGCCAGCGTTTGGGTCTTGCAGCGCACAAATTCGAGTACGCCACCAGGGCCAAACCCTGATCATGGAAACCCCCAGCCTGGATAATCCCACCCTGATCGACGAGTACCGTTACGACGGTCGCACGATCAGTTTGCGCAAGCGCAAACACCGCGCTCAATAAGAGAAGGAACCCGCGGCGGAAAACGGACTCCAAGACAACACTGACTATAATCAGATGTCTTAGTCTCTCCGGATTTTCCCCATGCACGCCTCCTCGACTCGCCCTTTACTCATCTGGGATCTACCCACCCGCCTGTTCCACTGGCTGCTCGTGATCAGCATCGTGGGCTGTTTTGTGACGATCAAGGTTGGCGGTTTGTGGATGGACTGGCACGTACGCTTTGGCTTGCTGGCCCTGGGGCTGCTGGCATTTCGTCTGGTCTGGGGCCTGATTGGTGGTTACTACTCCCGCTTTAGCCACTTCCTGCCCAACCCTGTGCGCAGCCTGCGCTACTTGCGTGACAAGCCCGCGGTTTACCCCGGCCACAACCCCATCGGTGCCTGGTCCGTCTGGATCATGTTGATTGTGTTCGGTTTTCAAGCGGTCTCGGGCCTGTTTGCCAATGACGACATCTTCACGACTGGGCCTTTGGCCTACCTGAGCAGCGACTGGTCCAAAACCCTGACCGGCCTGCACAAAGCCAATGAATGGATCATGCTGGCCATTATTGCCTTGCATATCCTGGCTATTTTCCTGTATCGCGTGTTGCGTGGTCAGAAATTAACCAGCGTCATGGTCAGGGGCAGCATGCCGGTTCCCGCCGATGCCAGCCTGCCTGCCAGCAAAGACAGCTGGAAAACCCGTTTTCTCGCTCTGATCATTGTGGCGCTGATTGCCTGGGGTGTGTACTGGATGACAGGTCTGGCACCCGTAGGCGGTGGCATGGACGACTTTATGTAAGCCCGACTTATCCCCAGAAGCTGTGAATAAACCTGGGGATAATGCGGGGACTGTTTGGGCTGAGCCGCATTTTTACTAGCCGTCTTTTAAACTGGACGGTGACTAGCCGCTTGAGCACTTCCTGCGCAGAAAGCGACGGCCTCAAGATACTTCTTAGCGCCGTCGCCAAAATCCCCACAAAACCAGAACCAGACCCAGCACAGCGGCTAATAAACCCGCCCAGCTGAAAATAGTCAGACCCAGCCATGCGGGACCGCGCGTAACCAGCACCGGACCCAAAATCAATACAAAAGCTGCCGTCACAATCGCAATGGCCAGACGGGTGGCCGCCTTTTCCAGCGACGAGGCCAGACGCGGCATTCCCTCGATTTGAATACGCGCCGAGATCTTTCCTTGCCGCACCCTATGCATCAACAGACGCAGCAATTGGGGCGCATCCATGGCCAACTGCCGGGACTCCAGCAAACTGCGTTGCAGGTCCGCATAAACACGACGTGGCGAGTACTGCTTGCGCATCAAGCCCATGATCACGGGCTGCGCGACTTCGACCACATCAAACTGCGGGTCCAGACGCTTCAGCACACCGTCCGCCGTGATAAAAGCCTTGAACAGCAAGGCCAGATCCGGCGGCAGAATTAAATGGTTCTCGCGCGCCAGAGCCATGAAGTCCAGCAAGGCAGCCGAGATGGACAACAGCCCACTGCTTTGTCGGGCTACATAACGCTGGGCACTTTCTTCCAGACGGCTCCAATCAAAGTCCTCTGCCCCGGACCAGTCCAGCAAGGTCGTTGCCACCCCATCTGCCTGTCCATCCACAATCGCCCGTAGCAACACCAGCAATTGCTGGCGGCGACGTTCCGTCAAATGGCCCACCAAGCCGAAATCAATAAAGGCAACCTTATTGCCCGGCAAGGCCATCATATTGCCGGGGTGCGGATCAGCATGAAACAGCCCGTCCTCCAGCACCATATGCAGGAACGCCAAGGCACCTCGGCGGGCCAATAAAGGACGATCCGCCTCAATGGCTTGCAACTGTGCCTCTTGAATGGGCGAGACCCCGGGGACAAACTCCTGCACCATGACGGTCGCGCTGGTCCACTCCATATAGACACGCGGAACCACAATGTCCTTGAAAGGCTGCATGTTCTCGCGCACCGCCAAGGTATTGGCCGCTTCGCGGGTGAAGTCCAGCTCATCGGCAATGGCTTCAGCCAGGGCACGCACGATATCGTAGGGGCGATACTCGGGCAGCAGGCCTTGTTGCTGGACCAGGCGGGCAATCTGTTTCAACAAACGCAAGTCAGCCTGAATCAGTGGCTCCAGACCAGGGCGCTGCACCTTCACCACGACTTCGGTGCCATCCCGCAAACAGGCGCGATACACCTGTGCCATGGAGGCCGAGGCCAGCACCTGGGTGTCAAAGCGCGCAAAGGCTTGCTCAACCGTTTGACCCAAAGCCTGCTCCAGCTCGGGTCTGATCGTTTCCCAAGGCACCGGCGCGGCATGACCTTGCAGCTTCTCCAGCTCCTGCGTCCACTCCAACGACAGCAAATCATTACGTGTAGCCAGAATCTGACCCAGCTTGATAAAGGTCGGACCCAGCTCTTCCAGTGCACGTCGCAAACGTTCAGGTGCCGAGCGCTCGGGCATTTCGGCCGCCACCGGGGTCTTGTTACCGGGCAGGAGGTCCGACAAGCCCAGGCGATGCATCACATCCCCAATCCCGTATCGAGCTATGACCGCTCCAATGGCACGGACTCGTGCATGGTCGCGCAAGGCCAACAAGGTTCCTCCCAACATACTCGCTCTCCAGTAGGGTACGCTCTGAGAAAAGTAGCATACCGCAGTGTCCCGGTGACTTACTTATCCACTTATCCACATTTTCAGTGGGCAAGCTCGGGGATAGCCTTTGGACAAGTCACATTAAGCCAAGCAATTCAATGACTTGTCATGGTGGGGTAATTAACGCCCCCTACCCGTTTTCCGATGACAAGAATCGAAAATGCCCCTGCTCTATCCACGGAAATCAGAGTACATTGACGTTTTCCAATTCAAGGAGAGCGTGATGCGTCTGGATAAGTCTCGCTCCAGCCGTAATGTCGAGGACCGCCGTGCCAATGGGCCACGATTGAGCGGCGGCAAGATCGGCTTGGGGACAATCGTGCTGGCCCTGGTGGCCATGTACTTTGGGGTGGATCCCAGTGTGGTGCTGAACCTGGCCGACGGCCCTACCAGCGCCCCTCAGTCTCAACCCGTTGCAGCCTCGGATGCACAGGGCCAAACCATTGCCAAGATCCTGGGCGAAACCGAGGATGTCTGGCGTGATGTTTTTGCCAAGCAAACCAATGGCAGCTACCGCGATCCCGTGCTGGTGCTGTACCGGGGCGCTACCCCGACCGCCTGCGGGGCGGGTCAATCTGCTATGGGGCCGTTTTACTGCCCTGCCGATCAAAAGCTTTATATAGACTTGGGCTTTTTCACCGAGATGGAGCAAAAGATGGGCGTCAAGGGCGACTTTGCCCCTGCCTATGTGATTGCGCATGAAGTGGGCCACCACGTTCAGAACCAGTTAGGCATGATGCGTCGTGTCGATGAGGCCCGTCGCAGCGGCTCCGCCTCCCAGGCTCGTCAAGCCTCCGTACGCCTGGAGCTTCAGGCTGATTGCTATGCCGGTATTTGGGCAAACCACGCTGACGCGCAACGCCAGATTCTGGAACCAGGCGATATTCGCTCGGCCCTGGATGCCGCTCAAGCCGTAGGCGATGACACCTTGCAAAAGCAATCGCAAGGCTATGTGGTCCCCGATTCCTTTACCCACGGCAGCTCGCAACAACGCATGGCCTGGTTCATGGAAGGCTATAAAACCGGACAGCTGAAAATGTGCGACACCTTCACCCGTCCTGACCCGGTCTCCTGATAAACGTAAAATTATGTAACCTCGTCTTGCGCTAGATAATTTCCGTTCTATAATCTTTTTCTTCGCAGGAAACGGGGGTCGTTAGCTCAGTTGGTAGAGCACTGGACTCTTAATCCATTGGTCGACAGTTCGAGTCTGTCACGACCCACCACATGTCCTGCTGCTTACGGTACACCATGCCGTAACACCGTAAATCAGCCCGCTACTTCAGCGGGCTTTTTTGCGTCTGAACACTATCCCTGAGAAGCTCAATGGCCCTGCCAATTTTTGAATGGCAGGGCTTGGGTGACAATACTGCACACGGTCAATAGTCGTGGCACCCCTTCTGTAATTCGGTCATGAAGCGGCCCGCATGAAACCCGTCACACACAGCATGATGCAACTGAATGGCCACGGGAATATAAACCTTGCCGTCCCGTTCAAAGTATTTGCCTAGCGTGACAATAGGGGTAAACAAATTATGCAGGCTCGCGAACTGCATACTGAAGCTGGTGAAGGAAACCCACGGCAAGGCGGAAATATAGAATACGTTTTCAGGCGTATCGGATCGTGGAAAGTAACGAGTGTCCTCGCCGTACTTTTCCAGATCCCGCTCATACTCGGCCAGAAAGTCCTCTTTCTTCTCGTGGTACGCACTCCAAATAGATGAAAAACTTTCTTGCTGCACGTGCGGGATGGTGTAGCTGGGGTTGAGTCGATCGTAGACAATCAGCTCATCGTCCTTCATGGCCATACGAAACTCGGGATAGCGATTAAGGACGGCAGCTACCTCATGGATCATTGCCGGGTAAAACTTGCAGCGCCTGGCCTTCACCCACTTCAGAAACCCGGTAATTTCAATTTCAACCGTAATGCTGAACGCATTTTGAGCATACGTTTTAAAGACTTCAAAATGCTCACGCCGCCCCCAACTCTCAAGATCGAACTTCTGGTAGCTTGCCATCATCTTTTCCTGAATCTCCATACTGTCCATCCAGGCAAGTGTATAGAAAAACACAGTAAGCAGTGCCACTCTGTGTTCTTCAAAACCTTGCCTTAAACAGAGGCCGGACCGCTCACAGGACCTCCTGCCTTTGCCTGAATCTGCGACAGCGTGCGGGAAGGATCCACCAAGATGAAACCCAACACGGCTCCCATTAGTAAAAGCACGGCCGTCAAGGCAAAGCCCTGGTGAAAACCGGCAAGACCGGGCTCGGCCTGAATCAGCCTTCCCATCACAATGGGCGCAACCAGGCCCGCTGTTGTGGACAATGAATTGGTGATGGCCAGTGTGGAACCCCGCTTTTCAATCGGGCTGATTTGCGCTGAGATTGCCGAACAGAGCACAAAACCGACCTGGGGAAAACTCAAGCCCAAGGCGATCAGCACAATCCCCGCAGTCGGACCCAGCTTCAAGTAAGCGGCCGCCAGCAGGCACAAGGCCCCTGCCAACAAGAAACCGACCGTGACCAGACTGCGTGCCACTCGGGACGAATACCCTTGGCGCAAGAAGCGGTTGGACAGGTAAGAGCCGCCCGACACAATCGGGATTGCCACAAAAATACACAGGGAAAATAGCCATCCAGCCGTGCCCGACGAGAAGTTCAAACCACGCTGCAAATAAGCAGGCAACCAGGTAAAGACCAGCGCAGCACACCAGTACGCTACCCAGTACATCAGCAGGTTGCCGATGAAACTACGATTCAAAATCACATCACGGTACGAACAGCGAGACTGCGGCTTGCTCTTGCCAACGGCGGGCACCGGATTCGCACTGATGGGACCATCCTTGCCCAACAAGGCCCATACCACCAGCCACATCAGCCCCGCTGCCGCTGTCACCCAAAACACCGAGCGCCAGCCGTGGCTGATGGTCAAATACCCCACCAGGGGGCCGGCCAACAGCATGCCCACTTGCCCACCCTGCATCACGATGGCCGTAGGCCAAGTACGCTCCTGATCCGGGAACCACTTGTAGCAAGCATGCAAGGCCAGGGGGTAGGCAGGGCCTTCCCCCACGCCCAGCAAAATGCGACAAGCCATCAAGGCCACAATCGTGCTGGCTCCCATAGCGATCGGAACCTGCGCTACAGACCAGATAATGACCAGCCCCACCAGCAGCAAACGCGAGGACACCGTATTGGACACAAAGCCCACCACAATGCCCGAGATCGCAAACAGGAAGAAAAAGCTGCCTGCAATGGTGCCAAACTGCTGTGGCCCGATGGCCAGCTCCTCCATCAACGGCACAGCGACCAGACCAAATATCGCCTTATCGGCAAAGTTGATCACCATGAACAAAAACAACAAGAACACCACGACGTAGCGCTGTCCTGGGAAATACTTTTTCTGGTTTTCCATGTCTCCCCCAACTTGTCAAAAGTACAGCGATACGATCAATAAGGACGGTCACCAATAATGGTGGCTCGGGCCATTTTGCGGGGCAAAGGAAAATAGTCCTGAACGGCATAATGCTGAGTGGCCCGGTTGTCCCAAAACGCAATGGTGTGAGGCTGCCATTTCAAGCGCACCTGATACTCCGGGTGACGGGCCTGATCCACCAAATACTGCAGCAGGAAATGAGCGCCGCTTTGCAGCTCGGGCATGCCACGGAAAAAGCCGGTTTCGATGTAATTGGCCAGATGGGTAGTCCAGCTGCTGACATACAAAATCCGCTGGCCAGTTTCTGGATGAGTGCGCACCACAGGGTGTGTTTGCGCTGGAAAACGATCTCGCAACGCAGCTCTGTCTTCCTCGGGGATACGGTCTATGAAACCGGGCAATAAATCGTGTACGGCTTCCAGCTCGTGCAAAATATCTTTGATGTGAGGCGGCAAGTTCTCATAGGCCAGTGCCATATTGCACCAGATCGTATCGCCCCCGGCGGGTGGACATTCAATGCAACGCAGAATGGAACCCATGGAAGGTTCGGCCCGCCAGCTGACATCGCTATGGTAGATATTCTCACGCCCCGGCTGCGTGTTATTGCCCCCCAGCAGCACCAGCTCGGGATAGTCCGGATCGTGTGGAAAAACCGGATGCACTTCCAGCTCACCAAAGCAACGGGCAAATGCAACATGCTGTGCCGCATTCAAAGGCTGGTCGCGAAACACCAGCAATTGATGCTTCAACAACAAGGCGCGCAGCTCCTGTACCTGCATATCCTCCAGGGCCTGAGTCAAATCGACACCCGCTACCTCGACACCGATAGCGGGCGACATGATTGTGGTTTCCAAGCGGCTGGCTGCGATTGGGCTGTCTACGACCTGCGTCATGATCCTCTCCTGAATATTGTTTCGTTTCAAACGAAACAATATTAGCGTGAGAAATATCCAGCACAACTCGGTGATTACCCTTGAGACTTCAAATATGTGCGTCGCCGCTGAAATCGCTGCCAAAGCGCTGGACCATACGGTTCTCCAGGCGCGTCATCATCTCTTTAAAGGAGCTGAGCTCTTCCTGGCTAAGCACGGACGTCAGCTCCTGCTCCAGACCCAGAGCGATGGGCACAATGCGATCGTGCACTTGCTGACCCTGCTCGGTCAGACACAGCAGATTGCTGCGCATATCGTTTTCATTATCGCGACGAGCAATTAACTGAGCGGCTGTCAGGCGAGAAACGGCACGGCTGACCTTGGCCTTGTCCATGCTGGTGCGCTCGGTCAAACTGCCCGAGGTCAGGGTGCCATAGCGTCCCAGGGTCGCAATGATGCGCCACTCTGGAATGGACAAACCAAATTGCTGTGCATGCTGACGCGCAAAGGTCACCGCAATATGCGAGGCCAATATCGTGACTTGATAAGGGAGAAAATTCTCCAGGTCCAGGGTGGTTTTTTCCAACTCGCTTCCCAAGGCGCTAGTCCGCTTTCTGTAAGGAGTTTGATCATAGCATCGCCAGGCAATGGCTTCGCCGATTGGCTACCCAGCTTCTTTTCGATGCAACAAGAAAAAACAAGAGCGGCCTGCCCTGCAGTCATAGTTGTTTACTTTAGCTGCGCCCTAAATCCGATACGCTGGAAGATCACTTCAGTCAGGAGATGCTCATGCCAATTGCTATTGATCCCACCAAAGCGCCCGACACCACTCCTCCCGGCAAAACGCCCAACCCCGAGCCGGACCCTAAAAAGATTCCTGGCAATGAGCCGCCATCCAAAAAATAGTCAAAGGCCAGAGCTTTTGACGCTGGTATTTGCAGGAATTTGAACACTTGCTCGCCATACGCAGGTCGCATGTCATTACATTGAGATGCGGCCTGAAACGGCTGTCACATTTTCTGCAGTACAGTGAACCGTGGTGATATTTATTACAAACCATCACCCTACGCTAATTGGAAAGCCAGTTTGCAAACGCTATTACATCAACCACAAAATTATTTGAGGAGCATTGTATGGCCCAGCTAGATCGAGGCACCATGTGCATCATGTGCCAAACCCTTCCACTATCGCAACCCAACGCTCAACGACATCCTTACCTCAAACCCATCAGACGAGTAGATGACACTGACGAACAAAGCACCGAGAGTCTGTATCACTGCACTGTTTGTCACACCCATTGGCTATACCAACGCGACAAATGGGACGCCTGCCTGGGATTCAAATTATGGCAAGGCGGTCTGCAGGCATTTAACCGGCGGCATGTACCGCTTACTTTCCCCACTCAGAGCACAGACAGCAAAAAAACCAGAAAGCACAAAGGTCCTGAGCTGCTCTCTTGATCCTTGCTAGTCGCAGAACTAGCTCTATCGATACACGGGCAGCGCTGACACGCGGGCTGCCCTGTCGATCCTCCTGGCGCCCTGCCATTCAGACACGGCAATTCCAGCACGAACAGGTCTGTTTTGCCCACTCTGCAGCCGGTCATTTTTCTGAACCGAATGTTGCAAAGTTAAGACTATTAAAAAAAAATGCGCACTTGTTGCGCCGCAACATATATTATTTTTCCATAGTCGTTGTTCCTGCGGTGGTGAGATGAGCGGAGACAGGCGTCACAGAGCGCTGCTGTTATCTCGCTGCCCACCGACTAGGCAAGACCGGGGTCACGTGCCTAGCTAGCTTACTCGCCTTGCCGGAATTGTGTTGCTCTTCAACCTACAACACAGGTCCGCTTGCCTACCACTTGCGTTCGCGCTGTCGCAC
This sequence comes from Alcaligenes sp. Me129, assembly GCF_050487245.1. Classification (NCBI taxonomy): domain Bacteria; kingdom Pseudomonadati; phylum Pseudomonadota; class Betaproteobacteria; order Burkholderiales; family Alcaligenaceae; genus Alcaligenes; species Alcaligenes sp. Me129. Next base: position 74,256 of record NZ_JBKQGX010000010.1, on the reverse strand, counting down.
ACCCTGCTGACAGCCGGAGAGTCGCTCAAACCGGCGTTGCCCGGTTGCACTCAAGCCATCCACCAGGATTACCCATCCCGGTCGGCCCCCTCTCAACCGTCTCCTACCCCTCTCGGTGTTCCATTGCATCCGCAAGGCCAGCTTGCCTGTGTTTACTTCAGGAACACCTATGAAATTGATTACCGCCATCGTCAAACCCTTCAAGGTTGACGAGATACGCGAGGCCCTTTCCGATCTGGGCATACAGGGGATGACGCTTACCGAGGTCAAGGGATTTGGTCGCCAGAAAGGCCACACCGAGCTTTACCGCGGTGCGGAATATGCAGTCGACTTCCTGCCCAAGATCCGCATTGAACTGGCTATTCCCGACGAGCAGTTGCAAAGCGTTCTGGAGGCCATTCAAAGCAGTGCCCGCACCGGACGTATTGGTGACGGCAAGATCTTTGTCCAGCCGCTGGACCATGTCATCCGCATCCGCACCGGCGAATGCGATGAGCAAGCCCTGTAATCGGAGACTCCATCATGAACAACGCTGATCTATCGTGGATGCTGGTCTCCACGCTTCTGGTACTGATGATGGCCGCGCCGGGCCTGGCCCTGTTTTACTCGGGGATGGTGCGTCAAAAAAATGCCTTGTCCATGTTGTCCCAGACCTTGCTGGTGTTCAGTCTGGGGGTGGTGCTGTGGTTTATCTATGGCTACTCACTGGCCTTTACCGCTGGCAATCCCTTGATTGGCAGTTTCGACAAGGTCTTGTTCAACGGCATGTTCACCGCTGCTGACCAACAGTTCTCCATGTCGGGCACCTTGCCTGAACTGCTGTTTGCGTCTTTTCAGGCCACCTTTGCCGGTCTGACTTGCGCTCTGGTTGTCGGTAGTCTGGCAGAACGTACCCGCCTGTCCGCCATCCTGGTCTTTACCGTGATCTGGTTCACTTTGGCCTATCTGCCCATTTGCCATATGGTCTGGTTTGCCGATGAACAGAACGGCGGCTTGCTCAACTCCCGTGGCGCGCTGGACTTTGCCGGTGGCACTGTGGTGCATATCAACGCCGGTATTGCCGGTCTGGTCGGTGCCTGGATGATTGGCCCCAGACTGAACTACCGTCGTGAAGCCATGCCACCTCATAACCTGCCCCTGACCTTTATTGGTGCTGCTCTGCTGTGGGTAGGCTGGTTCGGTTTCAACGCAGGCTCGGCTTTGTCGGCCAATGAAAATGCCACGCTGGCCTTCTTCAACACCATGCTGGCAGCCGCCATCGGCGTTGTGGCCTGGACTTTGGGTGAATGGATCAGCAAAGGTCATCCTTCCTTGCTGGGTGCCTGCTCGGGTGCGATCGCAGGTTTGGTCGGCATTACCCCGGCAGCCGGTTTTGTGGCTCCTTCCGGCGCACTGGCCATTGGCCTGATTACCTCCCTGGCTTGCTTGTGGGGTGTGAATGTTCTGAAGCGCTGGTTACGCGCCGACGATACGCTGGACGTTTTTGGCATTCACGGTTTGGGCGGGATTGTGGGCGCTTTGCTCACAGGTCTGTTCAACGCACCTGTTCTGGGTGGTCCTGGTACTGCCGCTGGTAACAGTATCTGGATGCAGTTGTGGATTCAGCTCGAAGGCGTGCTGGTTACGCTGGTCTGGTCCGGTGTGGCTGCCTGGATTGCCTTCACCATTGCCAAGCTAGTCTGCGGCGGTTTACGTGTCGATGCTGACCACGAGCGCGAAGGTCTGGATATCCGTACCCACGGTGAAACGGGTTATCAACACTGAGATCCCATCATGATTCTTGCCAATCTTGCCTGCAGGCAAACTGCTCCCTTCAAACACAGGCACAGGCCTAAAAGAAAAAGCCCTCTTTCGAGGGCTTTTTTTATAAGCAAACCTGTTGCTTATTTTTCTTTACGGTAAGCGTCGTGACAAGTCTTACAGGACTTGCCCACATTACCGAAAGCCACGCGGAAGGCATCAAAATCGCCCGAATCGGAAGCCACTTTCAGCTTGTCGATGGCAGCGGTGAAATCATCAGTAGCTTGCTTGAAACCCTGAGCATCGCTCCAGGCCTCAGCTTTGGTCTCGCCGCCTTCGGTACCAGCGCCAAATGCGCCCCAAGGCAAAGCCGCCAAAACCGTCAGCACTTCTACGTTTTTAGCGATTGCAGCCGCATCATACGGTGCTTCTTTTTTGGCCACGGGAGCCATACGACCAAAGTGCGAGCCAATCAGCGACATGCTGGCTTGACGGTAGTTCACGGCCTGTTCTGGCTTGGCAAACTGGGCGGTAGCAGGCGTGACAAACGCAGCGCACAAGGCGGCAGCGGCAGTCAGAAACGCGAATTTTTTCATGTGAACTCCTGTGTGATGAAACATAAAACACTTCATAAAGCACTGGCTCAAGAAACCCGGCCGGCTGTGCCCTTGTGCAAGAACACAGCCGTTTGGATTTAGATCGCCTGGGCCAACTTTACTGCCACGCCCAGATAGCTGCGTGGAGTTAGCTCAAGCAAATAGGTTTTAGCGTCGGCGGGCAGTTCCAGACCGCCAATAAACTCGCGCAACGCTTCCTGAGTAATACCACGACCACGTGTCAGGGCTTTGAGTTGCTCGTAAGGCTGGGGCAAACCGTAGCGGCGCATCACCGTTTGAACCGGCTCGGCCAGGATTTCCCAGCATGCGTCGATGTCCGCATCGACAGCCGCGGCGTTCAGTTCCAGTTTGCCCAGACCACGCAGGCAGGCGTCGTAAGCCACCACGCTGTAACCCAGAGCCACGCCCAGGTTACGCAGCACGGTCGAGTCGGTCAGGTCACGCTGCCAACGGGAGATAGGCAGCTTTTCGGACAGGTGGCGCAGCATGGCGTTGGCCAGGCCCAGGTTGCCTTCCGAGTTCTCAAAGTCAATCGGGTTGACCTTGTGCGGCATGGTGGACGAACCGATCTCGCCTTCTTTGAGGCGCTGCTTGAAGTAACCCAGGGAGATGTAGCCCCAGACGTCACGGTTGAAGTCCAGCAAGATGGTGTTGGCGCGAGCGATGGCGTCAAACAGAGCGGCCATCCAGTCGTGGGGTTCGATCTGAATGGTGTAGACGTTCTGCGTCAGACCCAGACCAGCCAGCACTTTCTGGCTGAATGCAGGCCAATCAATTTCGGGGTAAGCCGAGAAGTGAGCGTTGTAGTTGCCGGTGGCACCATTCATTTTGGCCAGAGGCTGGACCGCAGCAATGGCCGCAATGGCGTTTTGCAGGCGAGCGGCCACGTTGGCAAATTCCTTGCCCATGGTGCTGGGGCTGGCTGGCTGACCGTGGGTGCGCGAGAGCAAAGGCTGCTCGGCGTGCAAGCGGGCCTGAGCCTTGATGGCATCACACACTTCTTGCAGTTGCGGCAGGATCACCTGCTCACGGGCACGCGTCAGCATCAGCGCATGCGAGGTGTTGTTGATGTCTTCAGAGGTGCAGGAAAAATGGATGAATTCAGCCGCAGCGGACAGCTCGGCGTGGTCGGCCACTTTTTCTTTCAACCAGTATTCCACGGCTTTCACGTCGTGGTTCGTAGTGCGCTCGATGGCTTTGATGCGGGCGGCATCGTCTTCCGAGAAGTTCTGCACCAGGCTCTTGAGTACCTCGCGGGCTTCGGCGGAGAAAGTAGGCAATTCGGGCAGACCCGCGTCGGACAGGCCGATCAACCAGGCCACTTCGACCTCTACGCGATGCCACATAAATGCGGCTTCGGACAACAGGCCACGCAAGGGGGCGGTACGGCTGCCATAACGCCCGTCCAATGGCGACAAGGCATTCAGAGTGCTCAGGGTATCGGCTATGTGCATCGTTCTACAGAAAAGAAGGGGGAATAAAGTCAGCCCGCATTCTAACATTGCAGGCTGGCACCCGTATGCCACGCGTTCAGCATGGGGTCAGAATGCGACGGCTGTTCGAGGCTTTGACGAATAAACCACAGTTTTCCAACATTGTTTCCAGCGACAGGTTCAGGCCCGGCCTGCGGGGCGTTCGCCCATAGGTTCCTGCTATACTTTTTGAGCCTGCAACTTTTGATAGCTTTTTATGAAACTTCTAGCTTCCCTCACCAGCCCATACGCGCGCAAAGTGCGTGTTGTCATGGCGGAAAAAAAGCTCGACTACGAGCTGATTCTGGAGGATGTGTGGGCCGATGACAGCGATATTCTGAAGCACAATCCACTGGGCAAAGTCCCCTGTCTGATTATGGATGATCAGGCAAATCTGTTTGACTCCCGCGTGATCGTCGAGTATCTGGATACCCTCTCGCCCGTCGGCCGCCTGATTCCCCAAGCCGGACGTGATCGCGCTGCAGTCAAATGCTGGGAAGCCATTGCCGATGGCTTGCTTGATGCCTGCGTTGCCATCGTGGTGGAAAAACGCCGTCCCCAAGAGCTGCGTCTACCCGCCTGGATTGACCGCCAAAACAGCAAGATTACCGCCGCCCTGCAATCCATGAACAACACCTTGGGTGACCAGTCCTTTTGCATGGGCACCAGCTTTAGCCTGGCCGACATTGCCGTAGGCTGCGCACTGGGTTATCTGGATCTGCGCTTTCCTGAACTGGACTGGCGCTCGCAGTACGGCAATCTGCAACGCCTGGATGAAAAACTCCAAGCGCGCCCCTCGTTTGCCAGCACCTTACCGCCTACGCAGTGAGCGTTGCGCCAGCAAGCCAGGGCCCATTCTTTTGAATGGGTTTTTTTATGTCTGCTGGTTCAGGCCTCGCCCAGCAATCGGTACATCCAGAAGGCCTCATCAGACTTCATGCGCTGGGCGAACTGAGCCGGTGAAAAGCCCGAAACCCGTTTGACCTCTCTGCCAAAATGAGACTGGTCGCTATACCCGGCTTGCAACGCCACATCAGACCAGACAGGATTTTCCTGCTGCTGCACCAAGGCAAAAGCACGCTCGGCACGCACATACAGCTGCAGCTCACGCTGGCTCTGCCCGGCCCAACGCTTGAATTGCCTTTGCATCTGACGCAAGCCCGTTCCCGTGCGTGTTGCAGCCATCCTTATCCCCAATGCCGTCAGCCAATGATGCAAGGTGGCAGCACCTTCTGTCGCCAGACAGCCATGAGCACAACGACGAATTGCCGCCTCCAGTTGTTCGAATAAAGGGCCTTCTTCTGTGCCAGCTTGCCCAAGTGTCTGACAGCTGGCAGCGGGCAAGACCTGATCCATGGGCAGTACCTGATCCAGAAAGTCGCTGGCCTCGATACCAAACACACGTTTCAAGGCATCCGGGTACAGTCCAATCGAAATCGCATGGACAGGCCCCGGAGACCAGCTAATGGAAGGTGTGCGCGAAGGCCCGGCAAACAGCATGCCGGGCAGGGGCTCTGACAGTACCGGACTCCCTCCATCCACGGGCGTCTGCACCATGTGCAGCTGGCCATGGAAAACCCAGGACAACACCACCAGGGGCGAAGCCGGATAACAGTTCAGACGTTGCTGCGGCAGCAGATCCAGAGCACGGGTATCACGCTCCACACCCAGATGGATAATGGACGCCGTTTTTCGGCTGGGGTGATGCAAACGGGCACAAGGCAAAGCAGACATGGGAGGTCGTTTCCGTTCTATCCGGCCCAGGCAAGCCGGGCCACACTGAAAGTCCTTTTATCCTACTTCAGCCCCGCCCTTTTATGCCCAAAACTATCTTGCAAGGATCCTGGTCTCATCGTTGCCGAAGCGCCCTCGCCCTCTGGGCCACCACCATAGACGTACTGGCTCGACGTATCATCGCCAAACCGCTAGTGCCCGGCTGGTCCGTGCCTTTTGAAATCGCCACCCTGTTCTATCGCAAGCAGTTCAACCACGCCTTCCGCTTGCCAACCATAGCTGAAGGCCGCGCCTATTTCGACAGCTTGTACACGATTGCCGAACCGGACTTGCCCGTCCAGATGCAGGCCAGCACGTCCCCAGAACCACGGGGTGACTGGTTCATTCCAGATCGCCCGAACAGCAGCAAAACCATCTTGTACTTTCATGGCGGCGGCTATGCTTTCTACCCAATCGTGTCGCGCCACTTCATTCGTCTGCTGGCCTACAAGCTGCAAATACCCATCTTCGCCGTGGACTACCGCCTGACCCCGGAGCACCCTCACCCGGCCCAACAGGAAGATGCGCTAGACGCCTACCGCTATCTGCTTGGACGTGGAATCCCCGCCCAGGATATTGTCCTGGCAGGCGACTCGGCAGGCGGACACCTGGTGCTGATGAGCTTGGTCGGCCTGCGTCAAGCGGGACTGCCCCAACCTTCTCTGGCCTTGGCACTAAGCCCCTGGACGGATATAGGACGACGCGGCGCCAGCCAGTTTGGTCATGATCGCTACGATATGGTGCAGGGCTATCAAACGCTGCAATACGGTCAATGGCTAAAGGGCAACGGCCCCTGGAGTGATGATCGGCTCTCGCCCATTGCACAGGATCTGCGCCATCTGGCCCCCATCTACATTCAGGCAGGCGGCAAGGAAATTCTGGTCGACATGATCCGGGATTTTGCCCGAGAGGCGCACAAGCAGGGGGCCAATATACGGCTGGATGTCTGGCCGGATATGACGCACGAATTTCATGCTTACGGCAGCACACTACCGCAAAGCGAGCAGGCAATGACTGCGCTGCAGACAGCAATTCAATGGACAGCTGGGGGAGTTTTTGAGCCGGCAGAAGAAACCGAACTGAATGGGCTGGACTGTGCGTATGGCAAAGTCCAGCCAGAAAACATCAAGCCTGTGTGATGGCCTGCGTAATCATGTAGATCGCCAGCACAGTCAACATGCCAGCAAAGATGCGCTTGAGCGTCACCTGATCAATCTTGTGGGCCAGACTGGCCCCCAGGGGGGCGGTACAAATACTGGTGGCCGAAACAATCAACAAGGCCGGCCAGTAGATAAAACCAATCATGCCGGGGTGGCTGCCAAAGGTGGCCTGCCCGGACCAGATATAACCCACGCTATTGGCCAGAGCAATGAAAAAGCCCAAGGCGGCCGAGGTAGCGACGGCCTGCCGCACAGGCACATTGCCGCGCAGCATGAAGGGGACAGACAAGAAGGCCCCACCCGCCCCCAGCAGACCGGACACGAAACCGATCAAGGCTCCCATGGCAGCAATCCAGAATGGGGCAGGCAAAGATCGGCCTTGCACCGGGGCCGACTTACGTGCCATTTTGGAGGCCGAATACAGGACGAACACACCGAACACAATCGCCAGCGCCGTGCTGTTGATCATGGCAAAAATCGCGCCGCCCGACAGCAGCCCGCCCAGGATCAGGCCGGGCACCATGACCTTGACCACATCCCAGCGAATGGCACCATGTTTATGGTGCGCCCTCACGCTGGACAAGGAGGTGAACAGAATCGTGGCCATGGCCGTGGCAATGGAAGCATGCACGGCCAGCTCTTGCGGCACACCAAACAGCGGTAGCAGGAAGGTCAGGAACGGCACCAGAATCATGCCTCCGCCAATCCCCAGCAGCCCGGCGGCCAAACCAATACCGGCACCCAGCACCAGCAAACTGATGACAAGAATGGGATCCATGCCCGCCTCTTATTGAATAATGCCGCCGCCCAGGCAGCGGTCACCGTCGTACAGGACCACGGATTGGCCCGGCGTTACGGCCCATTGGGGCTGATCAAAATGAAGAGACAGGCTGTCGCCTTCGGCAGCCAGGATCGTGCAGGCCGCATCGGCCTGGCGATAACGGGTCTTGGCATGAATCGGGCCCAGCGCTGGCGGATGGCCCGCTACCCAACTGGTCTGCTCGGCCTTCAATTCAGACTGCAACAGCCAGGGGTGATCGTGCCCTTGCACCACATACAGCGTGTTCGTGGCCAGATCCTTGCGGGCGGCATACCAGGCGTCGGCGGTACCGTCTTCGCGCTGCTTGCCCTTGACACCACCAATGCCCAAACCCTTGCGCTGACCATAGGTGTGGAAAGCCAGACCCACGTGCTGACCCAATACCTGCCCTTCCGGTGTTTTGATAGGACCGGGTTGAGTGGGCAGATAGCGATTCAGGAACTCGCGGAAAGGACGCTCACCAATAAAGCAAATGCCGGTCGAGTCTTTTTTAGCCGCATTGGGCAGCTTCAGTTCCTCGGCAATACGGCGTACTTCCTGCTTGTTGATCTCGCCCAAGGGGAACAAGGTGCGCGACAGCTGCGCCTGGTTCAGGCGGTGCAGAAAATAACTTTGATCCTTGGAAGCATCCAGACCTTTCAACAATTGATAGTCGGTGCCGCCCCCGGCCATGGGCACGCCACGCACACGGGCGTAATGGCCGGTGGCAATCCAGTCGGCACCCAAGGTCATGGCGTGATCCAGAAAGGCCTTGAATTTGATTTCCGCATTGCACAGAACATCGGGATTCGGGGTGCGACCTGCCGAATATTCCCGCAAGAACTCCGCAAACACGCGGTCCTTATATTCCGCAGCGAAGTTGACCGCCTCGATCTCGACCCCGACCAGATCGGCCACGCTGGCCGCGTCCAGCCAATCCTGGCGCGAAGAGCAAAATTCGGAGTCATCGTCGTCTTCCCAGTTCTTCATGAACAGGCCCACGACTTCATAGCCTTGCTCTTTAAGCAGCCAGGCCGAGACAGAGGAGTCCACGCCGCCGGACATTCCGATAACGACGCGACCTTTTTTGGTGGAAATAGTCATTGCAGTGATGATGAGAGGTGCCGCATTGGCTGGGCTTTGCGCCCAGTGCGCACCTGACTAACTAAAAAAGGCATTGTACGCCTGCCCTGACACATGTACAGGCAGACACCGCCCGTACCTGGGGTTTCTGGAAAACTGTGCTGCCCAAGACACAAAAGCCCAGACGACATGGTCTGGGCTTTCAAGGCGACTACCGCAGAATCAGTCCAGAGGACGCGGGGGCAACATCTTGCCGGGATTCATGATGTTGTGAGGATCCAGCGCCTGCTTGATGCTGCTCATCACATCCAGTGCATCCTGACCGTGCTCGGCCAGCATGAACTCCATCTTGTGCAAGCCCACACCGTGCTCGCCGGTACATGTACCTTGCATGGCAATGGCACGCTCTACCAGACGATGATTCAGGCGCTCGGACTCGTCCCACTCTTCCTGGCTATCGGCATCCAGCAGCATCAGAACGTGGAAGTTGCCATCACCCACGTGACCCACAATGGTGTACGGGAACGGAGCCTGATCCATATCGGCCGCGGTTTCTGCCACACACTCTGCCAACGCGGAGATAGGCACACAAACGTCCGTGGTGCTGGAGCGGCAGCCGGGACGCAGTTGCAAACCGGCAAAGTAGGCATTGTGTCGCGCCGTCCACAAGCGGGAACGATCCTCGGCCTTATCGGCCCACTCAAAATCCATGCCGCCGTTATCACGGGTGATTTCCTGAACCACCTGAGCCTGCTCCTGCACACCGCTGGGGCTGCCGTGGAACTCAAACAGCAGCAAGGGCGACTCTTTCAGCGTCAGCTTGCTGTAGGCATTGGTGGCACGTACAGCGGCCGTATCCATGAACTCGACACGCGCAATCGGGATACCCATTTGAATGACCTCGATCACGCTTTGCACGGCAGAGCGCAGATCGGGGAAATTACAGATAGCCGCCGAAATGGCTTCGGGCTGCGGGTACAGACGCACCGTCACTTCGGTAATGATGCCCAGCGTGCCTTCGCTACCGATGAACAAGCGGGTCAGGTCGTAACCGGCGGAGGATTTCTTGGCACGGTTAGCCGTATCAATAATGCGGCCATCTGCCGTCACAACCTTCAAAGTCAGGACGTTTTCGCGCATGGTGCCGTAACGCACGGCATTGGTACCCGACGCACGCGTTGCGGCCATCCCGCCCAGGCTGGCATCCGCACCGGGGTCGATGGGGAAAAACAAGCCCGTATCACGGATGTGCTCGTTCAAGGCCATGCGCGTCACGCCAGCTTGCACTGTGGCGGTGAAATCTTCGGCATTAATCGCCACGATCTCATCCATGCCGGACAAGTCCAGGCTGACGCCACCTTGAATCGCCAGAAAATGCCCTTCCAGCGAGGAACCAGCCCCGTAAGGAATCAGGGGCACATGGTGTTCATGACAATGACGTGCCACCCAGGCCACTTCTTCTGTGCTGCGAGCAAAAACAACCACATCAGGCAGCATGGGTGGATACGGCGATTCATCCCGTCCATGGTGTTCACGCACAGCGTGAGAAAGCGAGCAACGCTCTTGGAACTGAGCCTGCAAGGCTTCTACAAAACCTTCAGGTAAAGGGCGCCGCGCTAGGTCGGCATGACCGGGAGCATTCATGAGCATTCCAAAAAGGCAAAACCCTATTATGAGTGGCTAAGTGCCCCCTCTTCAAGAGCGACTCGTGCCTGACGACGCTGACGCACCGCTTCAGCCAGTTTTTCCAGAACCACCACCGTGTCATCCCAATCGATGCAACCGTCGGTAATGCTTTGGCCGTAGGTCAAAGGCTTGCCTTCCACCACGTCCTGACGGCCGCCTACCAGATGGCTTTCGATCATCACGCCGCAGATACGCATATCGCCGCCCGAGATCTGACCAGCAACATCGGCCAGCACTTCGGGCTGACGGCGGTAGTCTTTATTACTGTTGGCGTGGCTGGCATCGACCATCACACGCGGCACCATGCCGGCCTTGATCATGGCCTGGCTGGTTGCCTCAACGTTTTCAGCGTCGTAGTTCGGCGTCTTGCCACCGCGCAAAATCACGTGGCAATCGTTATTGCCCACGGTGGACACAATGGCGGAGTGACCGCCCTTGGTGACCGACAGGAAATGGTGAGGCTGGGAAGCGGCCTTGATCGCGTCCAGAGCAATACGGATATTGCCATCCGTGCCATTCTTGAAGCCGACGGGGCAGGACAATCCGGAGGACAGTTCACGGTGAACCTGGCTCTCTGTCGTGCGAGCACCAATGGCACCCCAGGAAACCAGATCAGCAATGTACTGGGGAGTAATCATGTCCAGGAACTCGCAGCCAGCGGGCAAATCCAGCTGGTTGACGGCCAGCAGCAATTCACGCGCCGTACGCAAACCCTGATTGATGTTGAAGCTGCCATCCATGAAGGGGTCGTTGATCAGCCCTTTCCAGCCCACGGTGGTACGTGGCTTTTCGAAGTACACGCGCATCACAATTTCCAGCTCGGGGGCAAAGCGCTTGCGCTCGACCGTCAGGCGACGCGCGTAGTCCATGGCGGCTTCGGTATCGTGGATGGAACAAGGACCCACCACGACCACCAGACGATCATCGCGTTCGTGAAGGATCTTGTGAATGCTGCGGCGGGCCTTGTGAACCGTCGTCGATACAGCAGAGGTACACGGGAACTCGCGCATCACATGGGATGGGGGAGACAGCTCTTTAATTTCACGAATCCGTAAATCATCAGTATTGTGCGACACGATTGAACTCCAGTTGGTTTGCCAGGTCCGGGGGCAAACGAAAAAAAAGCCGCCCGGTCTATGCTGGCGGCTTATTTCAGGATTTAGGTCTTACTTGTGTTTGGTGCAACCCGTCCTTTCCTCCACCAGCGGCATCGGAAAAGCATAAAAATAAAAGAAGAAAACGGGGGTTGCGAAAGTCATGGGAAAAATCCTAACACAGTTCCTGACGCGCCGCCAACAAAACCAGCAAGATTCATCCACAAAAACGCAGAACAACAAAATATTTATACCAACAGGACCCTAAAAAACACCATCAAACGAAATCATTGTTTCGTTTTGAGTTTTTTATTGGCCCTTTTGTTTCGTGTTATCGCGAAAAACCACGATAAATCGTTTAGATGCCTTGTTTGTCTTATTTTTACATCTACATACAAACCTGATGACACACTGCCAGGCACAAATGCAAAAGGGCCAGAACACTGGGTTCTGGCCCTTAGCCGCCTAATCTAGCAGCAGGCTATACGCCCTTTGCCACCGTAACGGGCTTGCTGTCTCTCCCGGAAAAACTCGGCGTACTCCATCGGTTTCTGATCCGGGTGGTTCACCCGCATATGATTCAGATAGGTTTCGTAATCAGGCACGCCCACCATCAGACGCAAGGTTGTGGCCAGATAACGCCCGGTGCCCCGCCCTGCCTGGGCACTGCGCGAAATGGCTCCTGTCAATAATCCTTTCATATCAAGCTCCTGCTGCCGCTTGAGCCGGCAATGGCTCGTACGGAGTCTCGGCAGAATGCGGCTCCGTGCTGCGACGTGCTTTCAGCACGCAACGGATGCCAAAGAACACCATGCTCAAGACCACAAAGATGAACAGACCGCACAAGGTGGAGTTCACGTAATCGTTGAAAATCACCTGTTGCATCTGCTCCAGAGATTTGGCCGGCGCCATGACAGTTTGTTCCGCCAGACCTTTTTGATAAACCTTGGCGTGGGCCAAAAAGCCAATCTTGGGGTCGGGGTGGAACATTTTCTGAAAGCCTGCCACCAGCGTGCAAATCAGCAGCCAGATAGTGGGAACCACGGTCACCCATGCGTAGCGGTCTTTCTTCATCTTGAAGAGCACCACCGTACCCAGTACCAATGCCACCGCTGCCAGCATCTGGTTGGCAATACCGAACAAAGGCCACAAGGTGTTGATACCACCCAGTGGATCGACCACACCCTGATACAGGAAGTAGCCCCACGCCGCCACGCACAAGGATGTGGCAATCAGGTTGGCGACCAGCGACTCCGTACGCCGCAAGCCCGGCACAAAAGTACCCATCAAGTCTTGCAGCATGAAGCGACCTGCACGCGTACCGGCATCTACCGCCGTCAGAATGAACAGGGCCTCAAACAGAATGGCGAAGTGATACCAGAAGCTCATCATCGCCGGCCCGCCGATGACGTTATGCAAGATGAAGGCCATGCCCACCGCCAGGGTAGGAGCACCACCGGCACGGGAAATAATGCTGTTTTCACCCACGTCGCTGGCCATTTGGGTCAGATCAGCGGGAGTAATCAGGAAGCCCCAGCTGGACACCACTTGCGCGGCCTGCTCAGGCGTGGTGCCAATCAAGGCGGCTGGGCTGTTCATGGCGTAGTAAATGCCCGGCTCGATCACGCAAGCCGCAACCAGGGCCATGATGGCTACGAAGGACTCCATCAACATACCGCCATAGCCGATATAGCGCGCCTGGGTTTCGTTTTCGATCATCTTGGGCGTGGTGCCCGAGGAAATCAAAGCGTGGAAACCGGACACGGCACCGCAAGCAATGGTAATGAACAGGAAGGGGAACAAGCTGCCGGACCAGACCGGGCCTGTGCCGTCAATAAACTTGGTGGTCGCTGGCATTTTCAGCTCGGGCGCCACAATCACAATCCCGATGGCCAGACCCACAATCGTGCCAATTTTCAGGAAGGTGGACAGATAGTCACGCGGAGCCAGCAGCAGCCACACGGGCAGCACAGCAGCAATAAAGCCGTAAATAATCAGCGCCCAGGTCAGCTCTTCGCCATTCAGGGTGAAGAACGGCCCCCAGGTCGGGTGCGCCGCCACGTTCTGACCATAGACAATCGCAGCCAGCAGGAAGATCAGCCCGATCACCGAGACCTCGCCAATACGACCCGGCCTCAGGAAGCGCAGATAAATCCCCATGAAGATAGCCAGCGGAATCGTCGCTGCCACCGTGAAGGTGCCCCATGGCGAGTTAATCAGAGCCTTGACCACAATCAGCGCCAGCACGGCCAGAATAATGACCATGATCATGAAGGCGCCAAACAAGGCAATCACACCGGGCACCGTGCCCAGTTCGGACTTGATCAGATCCCCCAGCGAACGCCCGTCGCGGCGCATGGAGATGAACAGAACCGTGAAGTCCTGCACCGCCCCCGCAAACACCACACCGGCCAGAATCCAGAGCATGCCGGGCAGATAACCCATTTGCGCCGCCAGCACTGGCCCGACCAAAGGGCCAGCCCCTGCAATGGCGGCAAAATGGTGCCCAAAAAGCACGTGTTTATTAGTTGGTACGTAGTCCAGACCATCGTTATGACGCCACGCTGGCGTCATGCGGGTCGCGTCCAGCTCAAAGACCTTGCGAGCAATGAAACGGCTGTAATAACGATAGGCAATTAAATAGACGCAGACTGCGGCGACTACGATCCATAGAGCATTGATGCTCTCCCCCCGGCTTAGTGCCACCGTTCCCAGGGCAAAAGCCCCCAGCACCGCAACCAGCACCCAAATCAGATGCTGTTTTATAAAACCGCCCTCTTCTCTGCTCATAGAGCCTCCACGATTTTGCATTAAGTAAGCCTGTCACCAACTTTTTCTTCTGGCCGCGCTTCTGATCTGAAGAAGTCGCCAGCTGCCTGCACAAGAGACGCAATACCGAGTGTGGCAGGCGTTCTTGCGGGGTCAGCACAGTCGTTTGGTACCGTGCATTTCCCGAACCGGCAGGGTTTGAAAGCGCGCCAAAGCGCACTTTCCAAAAGGGTGTCGGCGCGCCCGAAGACGCGCCGAACTCATTCATGAATCAATCTGGGGTAGGCATAAGCCAGGCGCTTTTGAGAGGACAAGCGCTCTTTAATCCTTGGGAGCATAGTGAAAACACGTACTCAAGACACCACGCATTTTCCCTAAGACCTGCCACTTTCCTTATATAGAAAGGCTAAGCAGACCCTTTACTCGATAGTTTCTATACATTTAATTTGAGTACGAATGATTTTATAAGCTATGATTTCCCTGCAAATCTTTCGTAAAACAAATCATTTATAACGAAATGGTATAGGCGAGAAAAGGACTCATGATGAAACTACAATCCAAGCCCCTCTGCGCGTTGGCCTTTGCCCTGCTGGGCACCCTGGCTGCCGCCTCCAGCGCCCAGGCAGTCACGCTGGAACAAGTCAAAGAGCGCGGCGTGATTCGCGTCGCCGTTGCTAATGAAATTCCGTACGGATACATGGACATGTCCGGCAAAGCCCAAGGCGCTGGCCCCGAAGTGGCCCAGGCCATCATGGAGCGCCTGGGTGTCAAAGAAATCAAATGGGAAACCGCCAACTTCGGTTCCCTGATCCCCGGCCTGCAAGCCAAACGCTTTGATATGGTGGCCGCCGAAATGGCCATCCTGCCGCAACGTTGCAATACCGTGCTGTTCTCCGAGCCCAACAGCTCCTACGGTGAAGGCCTGCTGGTCGCCAAGGGCAACCCCAAGAACATTCACTCGTACGAAGACTTCGCCAAGACTGATCACAAGATCGCCATCATGGCCGGTGCCGATCAACTGGAAATGATGCAGGCCCTGGGCGTGCCCGATAACCGCATGATCACTATTTCCAACAACGCGGATGCGATCTCCACCGTGGCAACCGGCCGTGCCGATGCCTATGCCGCAACTGGCCAGACCGCCAGTGATCTGGCCTCCAAAGGGGGCGGCAAAGTCGAGCTGGCCGCCGAGTTCAAGGACCCCATCATTGATGGCAACCCGGTTCGTAGCTGGGGCGGCTTTGCCTTTGCCAAGGAATCCGAAGACCTGCGCGACGCCGTGAACAAGGAACTGGCCGAATTCAAGAAAACCGATGAATGGAAAGCCATCCTGAACAAACACGGCTTTACCGAAGAAGACGCCAAGCACTCATTTGAGAAATCCACGGAACAGCTGTGTAAAGCCTGATCCTTCACCTGCGGGTAAGGCGGCCGCACGGGCCTGCGCGGCCCCTTGCAAGGGCCGACAGCGCACTGAAGGTGTACCGCCTGCCCTTGTCTGGAACCTGATATGGATTGGTTAAGTTACAGCTCGGCTCTGATGGATGGAGCTTGGGTCACCATACAGCTCACCCTGTATTCAACCGTGGTGGGAGCCATCGCCTCCTTTGCCCTGGGCATAGGCAGGCTGTCCCACTCGGTCGCCTTACGCTCGCTGTCCGTCACGATTATTGAAGTTTTTCGCGGCACCTCTTTATTGGTACAGCTGTTCTGGCTGTACTTTGCCCTGCCCATTCTGGGCGAGTCCATGGGTCTGGACTGGCGTCTGGACCCGGTCGTGGCTGGCACCCTGGCCCTGGGCCTGAACATTGGCGCTTACGGTGCCGAAGTGGTGCGCGGTGCCATCCAGGCCGTGCCACACTCCCAACTGGAAGCGGCCAAGGCCCTGGACTTTACAGAGCGCCAAACCCTGTGGCGCATCAGCCTGCCCCAGGCCATCCCAGAGATGATGCCCAGCTTCGGGAATCTGGCCGTGCAAAATCTGAAAGACACCGCCCTGGTCTCCCTGATCAGTCTGGGCGACTTGAGCTTCAGAGCTGAACAAATACGCAACTTCACCCAGGACAGCACCACTATCTATACCCTGCTCTTGCTGATGTACTTCGGCATGG
This sequence comes from Alcaligenes sp. Me129, assembly GCF_050487245.1. NCBI lineage: Bacteria > Pseudomonadati > Pseudomonadota > Betaproteobacteria > Burkholderiales > Alcaligenaceae > Alcaligenes > Alcaligenes sp. Me129. Next base: position 57,952 of record NZ_JBKQGX010000010.1, on the reverse strand, counting down.
CACTGGTGCTGACCGTCCTGATGAAATTGCTGGAACGCGCAACCGGCCGCTGGCGTGCGCAAAGGAGCTGAACATGCTGTTTGGTATTGAATGGGACACCAGCAGCAACGGGGCATTTGCGCTGTCTATCCTGCCTATTTTGCTTAAAGGCTTATGGGTCACCATCCAGGCCGCCGTACTGGGCTTTGGTGTTGCGGCTGTCTTGGGACTGATTCTGGCAGGCCTGAAAAGTGTGCGTCTGCGCCTGATTTCCTGGCCCGCCTATGTGCTGACCGAATTCCTGCGCGACACGCCTTTGCTGGTGCAATTATTTTTCCTGTACTACGTGCTACCGGACTACGGGATTGTGCTGCCCGCCTTTCTGACCGGCGCACTGGCGCTGGGGGTGCAGTACAGCGCCTATCTATCCGAGGTCTACCGAGCCGGTCTGGAGTCCGTTACCCATGGCCAGACTGAAGCAGCCCGCGCACTGGACATTTCCCCGCTGCGTACCTTTATGGTCATCACTCTGCCCCAGGCCATCCCGCGCATCATTCCGGCCATGGGTAATTATCTGGTGTCCATCATGAAAGACGTGCCTGTACTCTCTGTTGTATCGGTACTGGAAGTTCTGAATGTGGCCAAGATTATCGGTGACCGTACCTTTAACTACATCATTCCCCTGTCCATGGTGGGCGGCCTGTATCTGCTGCTGACCCTCCTGGCATCCGCTGGGGTACGAGCGCTGGACCAGCGTTTGCCCAAGCAAGGAATCCCCCTGCGATGACTGACTCTACGAACCCCATCATTCAATTTGACAATGTCACCAAGAAATTTGGTGATGTCACCGTGCTGGACGCCTTGAACTTTCAGGTGGAACCAGGTGAAAAAGTCACCATCATCGGCCCTTCCGGTTCCGGTAAATCCACCGTGCTGCGCATTCTGATGACGCTGGAGACCATCGACGAAGGTGTCATCACGGTAGCGGGCAAACCCCTCTGGCACGAGCGGGTCGATGACAAGCTGGTGCCCGCCAGCCAGAACCACTTGCGCGAGATGCGCAAGGAAATGGGCATGGTGTTCCAGCAGTTCAACCTGTTCCCGCATATGACGGTGATGCGCAATGTGACTGAAGCGCCCACCCATGTGCTGGGCCTGTCCAAAGAACAGGCGCGCGAACGGGCCACCAAATATCTGGATCTGGTGGGCCTGATCGACCATGCCGACAAATTCCCCAGCCAGCTCTCCGGCGGACAGCAACAGCGCGTGGGCATCGCCCGGGCCCTGGCGATGGAACCTAATATTCTGCTGTTTGATGAACCCACCTCGGCCCTGGACCCGGAGCTGGTGGGTGAAGTGCTGGGCGTGATTCAAAAGCTGAGTCAGGAACAGGATCTGACGATTCTGCTGGTGACCCACGAAATGCAATTTGCCAAGGAAGTCTCAGACCGCGTCTGCTTCTTTGATAAAGGCGTAATCGTGGAATCGGGTCCGCCCGAACAAGTGTTCTGCCATCCGCAGGAAGCACGAACGCAGGCGTTCCTGAGCAACTTTATTCAGGCAGCTTGAACACTTGCGCTCTACGTCACTTGGAGGTGGCTCTGCCCTGAGCCACCTTCAAGCAGCTTTGGCCGAAAAGGTAGCCATCTCCTGCAAAGGCAACAGGCGGGAATCCTCAAGCGCTGCGCTACGATGAGCCAGCCCTTTCAAGTAGTCCGTATTATCAGCAAAAGCCAGAAAGGAATCCGCGCTTTGCTGCTTAACCAGCATGGCCAGATCCCAGCGCTCCTCTTCTGGCCCAATCAAGAATGACCCGCCAGAACCCAAAAATAAAAGCTGGCCACCACTTGCGTGCAGAAATGACAGAGTGTGTTCGATATATCGCTCAAACGCCTCTGCTCCACTGATGGGTGTTTCAGGAGCCAGTTCTGGACAAGCGCAGTAATCCGCCACACGGCGAAAGCGCAGCAGATTCAACATGATGACGCTGCCCTGCAAATGACGCATGACAAAAGCACGGCCTGACGCCTGTGTCGGCTCCAGATACACACGCGGCTCAGGATTGGCATTCATGATCTTTGTCCTCAAATCTTGTTAGGCCGAAAGTGTCACCGGAGTTTCAGCCAGCTTGATAGCATGGTCCCGCACATCTTCCGGCCAGCCAGCCAGCAGGGTTTTGAAGCGCTCCAGCTCATCAGCAAACAAGGCTCGCATCGCTTCCTCAAAGCCAGGCAAATCTCCACCGATTGCCGTCATGAAGTTATAGGCTCGTTCCTGCGCCTGGCGACGCTGATCTTTGGCGGCGCTGGCACGGCGAGCTTCTTCAACCAGTTTGCGTAGCGCAACCGATGCCCCTCCGGGTTGAGTCGCCAGCCAATCCCAATGTCGTGGCAACAAGGTCACTTCACGAGGAATCACGCCCAGCTTAGGGCGACCACGGCCGCGTGGAGCTTCTTCCTCTGTCTGCTCGACCTCTACTTCAGGAGCATCCACTGGCGCATAGCGTTGCGCCAGCTCTTCGTCCGTCCCTTGGGTGTTCACATCCACAAAACGGCCTGTCACATCGTCAAAGATCAGTACGGGATCGTTAACCCGGCTCTCCAGCACTTTCTTCACGGCCAGCACATTGGTCAGCATGGGACCGGACGCGATACGGCGGTGGCCCATAAAGCTGGTGTAGGTATTGGGGTAAGTCGTTTTCATGTCAAAACCAGAGCTTCAAGTAAGAAGGCTCTATTTTTACCCGGATGATATTAATCCGTCAATATTACCCGGATATAAATAAGCGATTGTTGCTAATTGGGTGCATTAACACAGTTGATCCCGTCCAGCAGCCATCACAAGGACTCCTGGACATGCCGAGTCATATCTGATGAGCATCTCCGATAACTGCTTTTCCGGACGCCGGCCAATCAGTACGGTGCAGACCCGTCATTTACCAACGCCGACCCCCAGACGCTGGCCGCTCCCCTCTTCTTCACAATCCTGAGCCCACAAAAAAACGCCCCCTGAAATAAATCCAGGGAGCGTCTTATCCGGCCAGGTCTGCGCACAAGGCGCAGACCTTCTTTCTGCCTAGGACTCCAGCAGCGGTCCGTTCAACGGCGTCAGGACAGGGAACTGCCCGCGAGTGGCCACATGCGCAGGACGGGGTGTCAGCCCCTGCTTGGGATCACCCACGCAGTTTTCCACGCTGTTATAGACCGTAAACACATTGGCTCGTGGCCAAGGCGAGATATTGCTGGCCGAGCCATGCAAGGTATTGCAGTCAAAAAAGATCACCGAACCGGCCTTGGCAGTAATGGCTTCAATACCCCCCTGATCCACCAGCAAACGCAGGCTGATCGGATCGGGTACGCCATACTCCTGCTTGCGCAAGGACTCCTTGTAATGGTTGTCCGGTGTCTGCCCTGTGCAAGAGATGAACTGGCGGTGCGAACCCGGCACCAGCATCAAGGGGCCATTGCACACATTATTGTCAGTCAACAGCACCGAGCAGCTTAAGGCGCGCATTTGCGGCATGCCATCTTCGATATGCCAGGTCTCGAAATCCGAATGCCAGTAAAACTCCTTGCCGGTAAAGCCCGGTTTCAGGTTGGCACGGGACTGATGCACATACACCTCCGAGCCCAGAATCTGGCGGGCCACATCCAGTACACGCGGGTCGCGCACCAGGCGGGCAATCAGCTCGCTTAACTCGTGCACTCGAAAGATCGAGCGCACGGCCTGACTGCCCTTTTCCACCACCGCTTCTTCACGCGACAAGATGCCGGGATCGGTGCTCATGGCTTCCACATTGCCCAGCAAGGCTTGCACTTCTTGCGCATTGAACAAATCAGGCAGCAGCAAAAAGCCATTGTCCTCGTACTCCCGCAACTGGGACTTGTTCAAAGGCTGGCTACCTACCGGATCCGGATACACCACCGGCTCCTGGCGGCTGACGATGGCCGCCGTTCGTTCTGTACGGGATGTGTACAGATCGCTCATGGTCACTGTCATCATGCTCTCCTTAGGTCTTCAGTCTTCCACGATGGCTGGGTAAACCCCTTTCTCATCGTGAACTTCCTGACCGGTCAGGGGCGGATTGAACACGCAGATCACTCGCAGCGGCTCTTTGCCACCGCGCAGATAGTGTTCATCGTGCTGGTCCAGGGCATAAACTACGCCTGGGCCTAAATCGTATTTCTTGCCGTCGGCAACGGTTTCGATTTCGCCATCGCCCTCGATGCACCACACCGCTTCCAGGTGATTCTGGTAGTGGATGTGAGTCTCGGTGCCAGGAAAAATAACGGTTTCATGAAAGGAAAAACCCATGCCGTCTTTCTTGAGCAAAACACGGCGGCTGACCCAGGTGTCTGTGCGCACCTCGTCACGGGTTCCAATCACATCTTGTACGTTCTTGACCAACATTAGCGTGCTCCTCCAATCTTCAGAATCTTGGCCTGGCTGCCGCGCTTGGACAGGCACTGGGCCACGCTGCGTTCAATAATGTCCAGGCCTTGAGTCAGCTCTTCATTGCTGATCGTCAGGGCAGGCAGCAGCTTCAGAACTTCGTCGTGGGCGCCCGAGGTTTCAATCACCAGACCTTGCTTGAAAGCCTGTGCAGCAATTTCATTGGCCAGACCGGCACCGGGCGGCGTCACCAGGCCCTGGATCAGGCCGCGACCGCGTACGCTCAAACCACGATCTGGATAGCTGTGCACCAGGTTTTCCAGCCAGTCGCGCACTTGACGCTCCTTACCCTGGATCTCGGCTTCAAAGTCCTCGTTGGCCCAGTAGCTTTCCAGAGCTTGAGCCGCAGTCACGAAAGCCAGGTTATTGCCACGGAAGGTGCCGTTATGGGCGCTGGGTTTCCATACGTCCAGTTCAGGACGCAACAAAACCAGAGACATGGGCAAGCCAAAACCGGACAAGGATTTGGACAAGGTGATGATGTCAGGGCTGATACCGGCCTGCTCGAAGCTGAAGAAACGGCCCGTGCGACCACAACCGACCTGAATGTCATCGACAATCAGCAGCATGTCGTGCTCGCGGCACAGACGTTGCAGTTCACGCAGCCAGCGCTGTGTAGCAACGTTCACGCCCCCTTCACCTTGCACGGTTTCCACGATGACCGCGGCAGGATGGTCCAGACCACTGCTGGGGTCTTCCAGCAAGCGCTCCAGATAAGCCATCGTATTGACGTCCGGTCCCAAGTAGCCGTCATAGGGCATGAACGAGGTATTGCCCAGGGCCACACCCGCTGCACTACGAAACTTGGAGTTCGCCGTCACTGCCAGGGAACCCGTGCTGACGCCGTGGAAACCGTGCGTAAAGGAAATCACATTCTGGCGGCCCTTGACCTGGCGTGCCAGTTTTAACGCCGCCTCCACGGCATTGGTGCCGGTAGGCCCCGTAAACTGCAAGCGGTAGTCCCACCCGCGCGGTTTGAGCAGCACTTTGTCCACCGTTTCAAGAAAGTATTTCTTGGCGCTGGTGGCCATGTCCAAACCGTGTACCAAGCCGTCGGTGTTCAGGTATTCAATCAGCTTTTCTTTCAGGTGGGGATTGTTATGCCCATAGTTGAGCGTACCGGCTCCACTGAAAAAATCGATGTATTGCCTGCCTGACTCGTCCTCCAAAACCGAGCCTCGGGCTTTGTTGAAAATGACCGGGAAGGACCGGACGTAGCCCCTTACTTCAGACTCCATCCGGTCGAATATTTTTAAATCAGTCATATTTCCTCTCCTGGTTATAGAACGGCGTGTCTTGAGCCGACAAACAACAATCAGCGAACCAGACCGGCTCTACCGTTCATTTGCGTAAAGTCCCCTCTTATCCAGAGTCCAAGGGGCCGATTCGTAATAGAGGTTCTGCCTCGTGAGCCTGTGCGGCAAACAAGGCGGTATCAAAGAATTCCTGTTCCTGCATGGGGGCGCCCCAACGCCGGGCCATGGCCGCAAACAGGCCACGCGAAGCCCGGTTACCGGGGCTGACCGTCGTTTCCAGATAACGCAAGGAACGGCCACGCAGACGCTGTCGCAGATGCTCCAGCATGGCCTGCCCCAGACGACGCCCACGGGCGCGCTCATGCACGGCCACTTGCCACACAAAGAGCACATCAGGACGGTCGGGGAGAAAGTAGGCGGAGATGAAACCGTCTATTTGTTCCCCACGCTGCGCGACAACGCAGGTCTGGGAAAAGTGCTCGCTGAGCAGCAAATAGAGATATTCAGAATTCAGATCCAGTGGCGGGCTATCGGCAATCAGCTGATGGATTGCGGCCGCATCACGCAACAGGGGCGCACGCAGTATCAGCGCCGGGTCACTGGGGGCAGGATCGGCGGCAGTGATGCTGCCTGCCGAGCTGCCCGGACTAGGTCGGTCCGTCAAACCACCAACCCGGATTCGGGGGGTACATCCCCTTCCGGGACCTCAAGAATAGGCGAGGCCGTATCGTCGGCCTCCAGCACAACATCCGGGTCAGCATCGAGCAAGCGCACAATGCGCTCCAGGGACAAGGTCATGGTGGCCTGTTCCAGCTCGGGCAACTCTTTCAAGGCGTCCGACAACTTCTTTTGCAAGGGGGACGGCGTATCGCGTGCCAGGGTCTCCCCTTCTGGCGTCGCACTGACAAACACAATGCGTCGATCTTCACGACCACGCTCGCGCAGCACCAGCTTCTTGTCTTCCAGGCGGTCCAGAATACCAACCACGGTGCTGGGGCTGACGTGCATTTCGCGGCTGATGGCCGTGGCCGTCAACGGGCCTTTTTCGATAATGGTGCGCAGGCAGATCAACTGGGGCGCGGTGATATTGCTGTACGCCGACAGCTGCCTGGAATGCAGGGCAATCGAGCGCGTGATCTGGCGCAAAGCCCGCAAAATTCGTAAATCGTAGTGTTGATCTGTGGTCATTTAATTAGCCAAACAAAATAATTCAGCACGATTAATTCGTGTTGAAATGATATGCCTAGAAAAGATTCAAGTCAAACCGATTTACACTCAAAATCATAGAGAGCATAAACAAGAGGTTCTGACTCAAAGTCCAAAAAAATGTAAGTACCCTGGCTTACGGGGGCGGACCAGCAAGGCGCAGAAAATACCCTGCCTGCTCCCCTTTTCGCCATGAGTGGCTCGAGCCGACACGCCGCTTACAGTAAACTGCCACGAGCCCTTGCCGTGGGGGCCTGTCGGTTTTCACTCAAGACCGGGTGTGCCGCGTCACAGCCCTGCTTGCAAACCGGCACAGTCTGATACAAACCCGGTCCATTAACCCATAAGTCTCTTGGCCAAGTAAAGCCTGCTGCTGTTCTCGCCGTGCCTTGCAGACACTGAAACCCGCATGAAGCAATCTGATAAGGCAACCCTGATTGGTCTGATCGCCATTGTTCTTTGGAGCATGATTGTCGGCCTGATACGCAGCGTCAGCGACTACCTGGGTGCGACTGGCGGCGCCGCACTGATCTACACCCTGGCCTCTGTCTTTCTTCTTTTATCGCTTAGCTGGGTACGCTTGCGCGACTTTCCGCGCCGCTACCTTATCTGGGGCAGCGTTTTGTTCGTCTGCTATGAGCTGTGCCTGGCTCTGTCCATTGGCTACGCCCACAACAGCCAGCAAGCGATTGAAGTAGGAATGGTTAATTATCTGTGGCCCACCTTTACCATCGTGGCCGCTATTTTGTTCAACAAGCAAAGAGCCAACTGGCTGATCGCACCTGGCCTGCTTTTGTCCATGATGGGTATCAGCTGGATTCTGGGCGGTGAGCAAGGTTTGAGTCTGCACAGCATCTGGCTGAATGTGCAGGACAACCCCTTGAGCTACGGCCTGGCCTTTAGTGGCGCACTGATCTGGGCGGGCTACAGCACCATGACTGCACGCATCGGCCAGGGCAAAAATGGCATTACCTTGTTTTTCATGCTGACAGCCACCGTCTTATGGATGAAATATCTAGGCCAAGGAGCACCTGCAATGACCTTTACCCTTCCAGCACTGATCTACTTGCTGCTGGCGGCCATGGCGATGGGCTTTGGCTATGCGGCCTGGAACGTGGGTATTTTGCACGGCAATGTCACCATACTGGCCGGCGCCTCCTACTTTATTCCAGTATTGTCAGCCGCCCTGTCTACTTTTTTGCTGCAGGCTCCCTTGACGCCCAGCTTCTGGCAAGGCTCGGCCATGGTGTGTTCGGGCGCCTTGTTGTGCTGGCTGGCCATCCGGGTCTGCAAACCCAGGCCAACGAAAAGTGCTACCTGAAAAACCATATTCATTAATCCGGGCACGGCTGTGCCTGATGAGCAAAAATCAAAATTAAATTCTATTTGCTGCACTGCAATAAAAGCAGCATAAAAAAAAACGCCCAACCTTGAATTAAGGGGGGCGGTTCTTTTTATCTATTTTGATTAGCCAGCAAATTAAATCAGGCGGTTCCACCTACGGTCAGATTTTCCATCCGCACGGTAGGAATACCGACTCCAACCGGAACGCTTTGACCTTCTTTACCGCAAGTCCCCACTCCTGAATCCAACTGCATGTCATTACCGATCATGCTGATTTGGTTCATGGCATCGGGGCCGCTACCAATCAAAGTGGCACCTTTGACGGGATACATCAGTTTGCCGTTTTCAATCACCCAGGCTTCCGAGGCCGAGAAAACAAACTTACCGCTAGTAATATCGACCTGGCCGCCACCGAAGTCTACGGCATATAAACCCTTTTTAACCGAGGCAATAATTTCCTGGGGGTCTTTATCGCCACCCAACATAAAGGTGTTGGTCATGCGTGGCAAAGGAAGGCTGGCGTAGGACTCGCGTCGACCGTTGCCCGTAATGGCAGCCCCCATCAGACGCGCATTATGGGTGTCTTGCAAATAGCCTTTCAAAATACCGTCTTCAATCAGGACCGTACGTTGTGTGGCATTGCCTTCGTCATCCATATTCAAGGAGCCACGGCGGTTTTCCAGGGTGCCATCATCAATGACGGTCACGCCCTTGGACGCCACGCGCTGGCCAATACGACCCGAGAACAGGCTGCTGCCACGACGGTTAAAGTCCCCTTCCAAACCGTGGCCCACGGCTTCGTGCAGCATGACACCTGGCCAACCTGGGCCTAGAACCACCGTCATCTGGCCGGCAGGTGCGGGTTTGGCTTCCAGATTCGTCATGGCCGAACGCACGGCCTTATCCACGTAGCTACGCAGCATATCGTCGGAGAAGTAGGACAGATCAACCCGTCCGCCACCTGCTGCCGAGCCGCGTTCACGGCGGCCATTTTGTTCAACAATGACCGACAAGGACAAATGCACCAAGGGACGTACATCGGCGGCCAGACGACCATCGCTACCGGCTACCAGCACGACATCGTATTCCGCACCCAGACTGGCCATGACCTGCACCACGCGCGGGTCCGCTGCACGAGCCAAGGCATCCAGTCGCCCCAACAGGGCTACTTTTTCAGGAGCAGGCAGGCTGGCAATAGGGTCTGTGCCCGTATACAAGGTGGGGCGCTGCGTGTCGGCTGGCACCAAAATGCCGCTTTTGCCTGAACCGCCCTGGCGGGCAATCGAGCGCACCACACGGGCCGAAGACAGCAAAGCCTCGGGGCTGAGGGAATCCGAATAGGCAAAGGCGGTTTTCTCGCCACTTAATGCGCGCACACCCACGCCCTGCTCAATGGAAAAGCTGCCGCTTTTGACGATTCCTTCGTCCAGCGCCCAGCCTTCGCTGCGGGTGTACTGAAAATACAGGTCGGCATAGTCAGCCTGATGGGTGAAGATCTCACCGAGCGCGCCGGACAAATGGCTTTCATTCAAGCCCCAGGGCTCAAGCAACAGTCCACGGGCGCATTCCAGGGCATTGATAGCCGGATCAACTAACTTCATCGTTTATTCCTACTGACAGATCCCCGGCAAACCCATGGCTGCAAGGGACGAAAATGGGTACCAAAAGACGTGCTGACATCAACTTGGCTTCCGTCCATCTGAGCATTAAAACAGAATGTGCCCCCGTATGCGATGCCGACGTACTGATCGGGCAGTTTCCGGGCTTTCAGAACCATGAATCAGCCTGCTGAACTAATAGGTTCAAAAATTCCAATTACGACATTTTCTGATACGGAATTAAAACTATTTTAAAATCTTCCTAATTAGAAACCCACCTATATGGTTTTGATATAAACCCATTCAAATTCATGATAACCCCTGATTAGATTAAATAATCAAGAGCCATTGAATTGTCTAATGACCTTAAATAATTACAAAAACCAAACACCTTTTTCATTAAGCGTTTATTTTTTATCCAAACCACTTATCTTTTCAAGAAAATCAAAGTACACTGTTTTCGCATGATAAACACGAGCTTGTACAGGCAGGGTTTATCAGATAACTACAATCATGAAACAGGAATCCCATATGTCAGTCGAAACTTACAGCTCCGCGAAGCAAAAGATAGAAAAAGAGATTCTGCGTCTGCAAAAGCAGATGAAATCCCTTCGAGTCAAACAGCGTCGTCCTGTCATCGCGTCTATCGTCAAGTCCATGCAAGATAACGAGATCACGATTGAAGAAGTCGCTGAAGCGCTGGAAAATTCCGCCCGCCGCGGCGCTGGTGCTGGTTCCAACGGCCCTAAAACCAGCCTGCCTCCAAAATACCGCCACCCCGGCACCCAGGACACCTGGACGGGCCGTGGCCGCCCACCACGCTGGATTATCGATGCTGAAGCCAATGGTCGCAGCCGTGAAGAGTTCCTTATCAAATAAGTTTTGGGAACCAAACAAAAGAAAGGGACCGCTTGAAAAAGCGGTCCCTTTCTTATTGATATAAATCCCCTACATAATGCCAGGGTTCTGGCGACTCAATCCCGAGCTAATGGATATCGGATATCAATCACTTGTCCATTATTACCCGGGAAACCATCAAATATGGCCTGGGACAAAAACGGCATCTGCTGGTCCAGGTTGTCGGAATGGCTATAAGACACGGCGGTGGCGCGATACACTTCTGCGCCCGAGTTTTGATTATCTGTAATGATTACATTTAGATAATTTTTATACACAGTGACAGGAACATTCACTACATTCGGAGAATAAAAGAAACCTCCGCCCCAACCATCATTTGGCGCATAATAGCCGCGCCCGATTCCCCACGCCGATGGACCATAAAAACTATCTGCAAATTGAGGCACCCAGCTTTGTTCTTGCGGATTGCCATAATCCATTTGCACCACAAAACGCGCAGACTTCAGATCCGCTGCTTGCACCAGTCCGGTCACACCAATAGAGGCCCGTACAGAATCTGCAAAAGACTGGTATTGCAGACTACTGCTTTTGTCCGGCGAGGACTTGATGTAATAGGTATCGCCACTGGTCGCCGTGGGCCATTGCTGATAACGCGTCAATTTGGCGGACCAGCTAGGCGCAGCGCAAGCCGTGGTCAAAACCGCCAATACCAGGCTCATCAGGCGTAGGGCGCGCCAGGAAAACCCTTCAGAAAATAACGTCATAGTTTCACCCTTGCTTGTTTTTCGCTTGCACGTTCAAGCCCGATTAATGGCAGCGCCGTAGCGCCGACGAACAATTAGTTTACTGCCTGTTTCTGGCGTCCAGTGTGGGCGTTCAAACAACATTACAATAGACCATCTTTTTCGATTGTCGGACCAGGATCACATGCGCACAGACACCTTACCTACGATCTCCCGCCACGATTACCAGCCCTACCCCTATCAAATAGAAAAGGTACGGCTGGAATTTGATTTGGCGGCCGAGCAAACCTTGGTTCGTCTGGCTTTTCGAGCCAGCAGCCGGGACGGCCAGATCCGCCCCCTGGTACTGGATGGCGAAGATATTGAACTGCTTGAAGTCAGCCTCAACGGGGTCGCCCTGACCGCCCAGGATTACCAGCTTGATGAACAGGGCCTGACGCTCTCGCCCCAGACCGCAGAATGTGATCTGGTGCTGGTAAGCCGTTGCCGCCCCCAAGACAACACCATGCTGATGGGCTTGTATGTCTCGGGCCAGAACCTGTTTACCCAATGTGAAGCCCAGGGCTTTCGTCGTATTACCTTCTTCCCGGACCGTCCTGATGTGATGTCCCGTTATGAAGTGGTCCTGCGCGGCGATGCCAAGCTCTACCCTTATCTGCTGTCCAACGGCAATTTGCTGGAAAGCACTACGCTGGACGATGGACGCAGCCAGGCCATTTGGGAAGACCCATTTCCAAAGCCTTCTTATTTATTTGCACTGGTTGCTGGCGACTTTGATGTGCGCGAACGCGAAATCAAAAAAGCCAATGGCCAGCCTGCCCTATTGCAGGTTTATTGCGATCGTGGTGACGGCGATAAAACAGAATGGGCCATGGAATGCCTGGAACATTCGGTACGCTGGGATGAGCAACGTTTTGGGCTGGAACTGGATCTGGACCGCTTCATGATTGTGGCCGCTCGCGACTTCAATATGGGCGCGATGGAAAACAAGGGCCTGAACATCTTTAATGCCGCCTACGTGCTGGCCGATGCACAAAGCACTACCGATGCGTCCTTTCACGCCGTGGAAGCAGTTATTGGCCATGAGTACTTCCATAACTGGACCGGCAACCGCGTCACTTGCCGCGACTGGTTCCAGCTTTCCCTGAAAGAAGGTCTGACGGTTTTCCGCGATCAGGAGTTTTCGGCTGACATGCTGGCTCAAGGGCTGGACGGCGCTCAAGCCGCCAGCGCCCGCGCCGTCAAACGCATTGATGATGTCAGCGTCCTGCGCGCGGCCCAGTTCCCTGAAGATGCCGGCCCAATGGCTCACCCCATCCGCCCCGAGAGCTATCAGGAAATCAGCAACTTTTACACCGCCACAATTTACGAGAAAGGTGCGGAAGTCATTCGCATGCAGCACACCTTGCTGGGTGAAGAAAACTTCCAGGCAGGTATTCGTGAGTACTTCAAGCGCCATGACGGCCAGGCAGTCACTTGCGACGATTTCGTGGACAGCATGGACAGCGTGTATCGCCAGGTCAAACCCGGCCAGAGCCTGGAACAGTTCCGCCGCTGGTATCAGCAAGCGGGAACGCCACGCGTTCAGGTCAGCCTGCAGCACGACCCTGCCACTCAAACCGCTACGCTGACCCTGCGTCAAAGCAATGCGCCCGCCGGGATCGAAAACAAATCCACACCCAAGCCACCTTTGCACATCCCCTTTGCCTTGGGCATGCTGGATCAGCAAGGCGCACCACTGACCCTGCACCTGGATGGTCAGCAAGGCGATACGCTGGTACTGGATTTCACGCAAGCCGAACAAAGCTGGACCTTCACGCAGATTCCTGAGGCGCCCGTCCTATCCTTGTTGCGCAATTTCTCTGCGCCTGTGCGGGTGGACTACTACCGTCCGGATTCCGAGCTGGCTTTGCTGGCCCGTCACGACACGGATCCATTTGCACGTTGGGAAGCGGCTCAACTGCTAGCGACCCGTCTGATCTTGTCCTCGGCATCGGGACGCACACCGTCGGCCGCACAATTGGCGACCGTGGTGCAAACCTGGCATGCGCTGGTACAAGACCCGGCCTTGAGCCCTGCTTACAAGGCGCGCATCCTGTCCCTGCCCAGCGAGCGCGAATTGCTGGAACAAACCAAGCCCATGACCCCGCGCGCCGTTGTTCAGGCCCGTCGTCAGCTGCAACGTGAGCTGGGCCTGGCCCTGACTCCCTACTGGCAGGAACTGTATCAGTACCTGAGCCTGGAACAAGCCCCGTACAGCCCCGACGCCTTGCAGGCTGGCCAGCGCTCCTTGCGCAATCTGGCCCTGAATTACCTGCTGGTTGCCGGTGTGAATACCGGCCCGCAGTTGGCACGCAATCAATACGATCAGGCCACGAATATGACTGATCGCATGGGTGCCTTGAGCGCTCTGGTGAATTACGGTGACCAAGAGGATCGTCAAGACGGCCTGGATGACTTTTTCCAGCGCTGGCAGGACAATCCTCTGGTGCTGGACCGCTGGTTCAGCTTGCAGGCCACCGCCCCCAGCACGCAAGTTGCCCAGGTGCGCGCCCTGATGCTGCATCCCGCTTTCTCGATGCGCAATCCCAACCGCGCCCGCTCTCTGATTTTCCAGTTCTGCATGAATAATATGCAGGCTGTACACACGCCGGAAGGCTATGCCTTCTGGGCTGAGCAAGTCATTGCCCTGGACAAGCTCAACCCGGAAATCTCTGCCCGTCTGGCCCGTGTGTTTGATAACTGGGCCCGCTTTGAACCCGAAGCCCGCGACCTGCTCAAGGCAGCGCTGGAGCGTATTCAGGCCGAACCTGGCCTGTCGGGCAATGTGGCCGAAATCGTACATAAAGCATTAACTCTTTGACCTCGGAGTCTGTCTTGAAGAAAAACCTTACTCAGTATCTGGTGGAGCAACAGCGCCAGAAGAAAACGGTCACCGCCGACGTGCGCCTGCTGCTGGAAACAGTGGCTCGCGCATGCAAGGCCATTGGCCATGCCGTCAGCAAAGGAGCGCTGGGCGGCGTTCTGGGTTCTCTGGACTCCGAGAATGTCCAGGGCGAAGTTCAGAAAAAGCTGGATGTGCTATCCAACGAAATCCTGCTGGAAGCCAATGAATGGGGCGGTAACCTGGCGGCCATGGCCTCCGAGGAAATGGATACCCTGCACCGCATTCCCGACTACTACCCCAAGGGCGAAAACCTGCTCTTGTTCGATCCGCTGGATGGCTCGTCTAATATTGACGTGAACGTGTCCATCGGCACGATCTTCTCGGTCCTGAGCGTCCCACCTGAAGCACGTGATCGCGTCATCGAAGAGCAAGACTTCCTGCAACCCGGCGTGCGTCAGGTTGCCGCCGGCTATGCCATTTACGGCCCGCAAACCATGCTGGTCCTGACTGTCGGTGACGGCGTCGCCGCCTTCACTCTGGACAAGGAAATGGGCTCCTGGGTGCTGACCACCGAGCGCATCACCATCCCCGAGGACACCTCCGAGTTCGCCATCAATATGTCCAATATGCGTCACTGGGAAGCCCCGGTAAAACGCTATATCGACGACTGCCTGGCTGGCCCGGACGGCCCACTGGGCAAAAACTACAATATGCGCTGGATCGCCTCCATGGTGGCCGATGTACACCGCATCCTGACCCGTGGCGGTATCTTCATGTACCCGCGCGATGCCCGTGCCTCCGGTCGCAAGGGCAAGCTGCGTTTGATGTACGAAGCCAACCCCATGAGCTTCCTGGTCGAGCAGGCCGGTGGCATGTCGATTGACGGTACACAGCGTATTCTGGACGTGCAACCTACCGAGCTGCACCAGCGCATTGGCGTGATTCTGGGTTCGCGCAATGAAGTCGAGCGCGTGCGTCAGTACCACGAGCAAGGCTGACTCCTGTCCGCTGAATCTCAGCGGCTGCCGCACTGCTAAATAAAAATGGCCTCCGCTAAGGAGGCCATTTTTTATAAGTAAAACTATTGGGGCTGCGTGCTTATCGGGCTTTCCAAACACCTGACATGCAAATCGGGACATCAGGAAAAACAAGCAACACCAGAAGACTGGATTCCTGACTTACACCTGTTATCTCAAGCGCAGCGCTGAGCAAGGGCTAGCTGCTCATCCCCCTTCTTACCCGATAATCCGCCTTAATCCAGCGTCAACACCGTCGAGCCCGTGGTACGACGCCCTGCCAATTCCTCATGGGCCTTGGCAACCTGATCCAGCGGGAAACGCTGACCGATCAGCGGCTTGATCTTGCCTTGCAGCACCAGCTCGAACATTTCGTCAGCGGCATCTTGCATGGTTTCCTGTGTAGGCACATAAGCCCCCAGCACAGGACGGGTCACATACAAGGAGCCCTTCGATGCCAGCGTCGCCAGATTTACACCGGTTACCGGGCCGGAAGCATTGCCAAAGCTGACCATCAGGCCACGCGGCTGCAAGCAATCCAGCGAGCGCTCCCAGGTATCCTTGCCCACGCCGTCATATACGACAGGTACTTTCTGGCCATTGGTCAGTTCCAGCACGCGCTGCACCACGTCTTCGTGGGAGTAATCAATCACTTCCCACGCACCGTTCTCTTTCGCCAAAGCGGCTTTCTCGGGACTGGACACCGTACCGATCAATTTCACGCCCAAAGCACGTGCCCATTGGCAGGCGTACAAGCCCACGCCACCCGCAGCGGCATGAAACAGAATCGTCTGGCCTTCATGCACGCGATAGGTCTGGCGCAGCAAATACCAGCACGTCAAACCTTTGAGCATCATGGCCGCCGCCTGCTCAAAAGTGACGCCATCAGGAATGCGTACCACACGATCAGCAGGCACATTACGGGCCTCGGCATACGCACCCAGCGGGCTTTGACCGTAGGCAACACGGTCACCCACTTTCAGATGCGTGACGCCCGAACCGACTGCTTCCACAATGCCGGACGCTTCAAAACCCAAACCATGCGGCAAGGGATTGCTGTAGAGGCCATTACGGAAATAGATGTCGATAAAGTTCAAGCCCACTGCTTTTTGGCGTATGGTGACTTCCTTCTCCTGAGGAGCGGGCAGCTCTACCGAAGCCCACTGCAATACCTCCGGACCACCATTACGCTCAATCCGTATCGCCTTAACCGTCTGCGTCATTGTTTTACTCCTTTGATGAGGGGCCCGTAGCAATGTCTTAGAATAATGCCTTGCTCTTATTGCCTGCCCGACCCACTAGCCCTATCACTGGCTGATATAAAACACCAGAATAGCCTAAATTGACTCCTTTTTTCTCGGATCGCTTTCCATGACGCATGGACGTGCTCTGGCTGCCATTCATGTGGCCGCCGTTCTGTTCGGACTGACCGGCATTTTTGGTGAACTCATTCAGGTCGGCGCCATGCTGATCACCGCGGGCCGAGCCAGCTTTGCAGTCCTGGCCTTGTTTATCAGCATTCGCTCTCAAGGGCGCGGTTTGGGTCAGGGCATGAAAACAGCGGACTTTCGCACCCTGCTAATGGCCTCCATCATGCTGGCCATTCACTGGGCCACTTTTTTTGTGGCCGTCAAAGTGGGCGGCGTGGCCATTGCCACCTTGGGCTTTGCCAGCTTCCCGGCCTTTATTACCTTGTGTGAATGGGCCGTACTGCGCGAGCGCGTTACCGTATCGGAGTGGATCATTTTGGCCTTGGTCACCGTGGGCTTGTTGCTGGTGACCCCCTCTTTTGATTTCCAGGATCAATCCACCATTGGCCTGGCCTGGGCCATTGCCTCCGGCTTTACTTTCGCCATGTTCACCCTTATCAACCGACGCGCAGCCAAGCATCTGTCTGCACAGCAAGTCGCTTGGTGGGAAAACCTGTTTGTCGCCCTGATGTGCTGGCCTTTTGCCATACCGCTGCTGGGCGACAGCACGCTGGTGGACTGGGTATGGATTGCACTGCTGGGGGTGTTTTGTACGGCCTTGTCGCACTACCTGCTGGTCTCTGCGCTAACCGTTCTAAATGCTCGCAGTGCCGGGATTGTGATCGCCCTGGAACCTGTCTACGCCATCGCTTTTGCAGCGCTGCTTTTCGCTCAATACCCCAGCAGCCGTGCGCTGCTGGGTGGCGCCATCATGATTGGCGCCATCACTTGGGCAGGCTTGCGCCCACCCAAGTCCAACTGATGGCTTAAGCCATCGCTTCCAACACTTGGGCGATAGCCTCGCCTACTTGTGTTGTGCTGGCCTGACCACCCAAATCAGGGGTACGTGGGCCATTGGCCAGAACCTGCTCAATGGCTTGCACTACTTCGGCGGCTGCCTGGGGGTAACCCAGGAAATCCAGCATCAAGGCACCACTCCAGATCTGACCGACCGGGTTGGCAATGCCCTTGCCATAAATATCCGGAGCCGAGCCGTGCACGGGCTCAAACAAGGAGGGGAATACGCGTTCGGGGTTCAGGTTGGCCGACGGTGCAATGCCGATGGTGCCGGTACATGCCGGGCCCAGATCGGACAAGATATCGCCAAACAGGTTGGAAGCTACAACAACATCAAACCAGTCCGGGTGCTGCACAAAGTGTGCACACAGAATATCGATGTGATACTTGTCCCATTTCACATCCGGGTATTGCTCGCCCATGGCGGCCACGCGGGAATCCCACCAGGGCATGGAAATCGAAATACCGTTGGACTTGGTCGCAGCAGTCACGTGTTTACCGCGTTTTTTAGCCAGTTCAAAAGCGAACTTCAAGACTCGGTCCGTACCCGTGCGGGTAAAGACACTTTCCTGAATCACCACTTCGCGCTGCGTGCCTTCAAACATGATGCCGCCGCTATTGGAGTATTCACCTTCGGTGTTCTCGCGCACGATAAAGAAATCGATATCACCGGGCTCACGACCTGCCAGTGGCGAACGCACACCAGGCATCAAACGCACAGGACGCAAGTTGATGTATTGATCAAATTCACGACGGAACTTGAACAGGGATTCCCACAGCGAAACGTGGTCGGGAACCAGATCAGGCCAGCCCATGGCGCCAAAGAAAATGGCCTCGGTATCCATTAATTGGGCTTTCCAGTCCGAAGGCATCATGGTGCCGTGCTTTTGGTAGTAGTCCGAGCTCCAGTCCAGCACTTTCCAATCAAAATTGATGGCGTGACGGTGAGCGGCCACTTCCAGAATACGCAGCCCTTCAGGCATGACTTCCTTGCCGATCCCATCTCCCGCGATCACGGCAATACGATGAACTTTACTCATTCCTCTTTCCTTGTGGTTTTACATGGCCTCCACGGCCTTATTCTGAAAAGACGCTGCTCTGTTCACAAAACAGCAATTAGCCTGCCAGCTTCCACGGTGCCGGCAGGCTAGTCCAAATCGGTTCAGGATTAATAGCCCTGACTGTGATTCACCCGACCAGTCGCAGGCTTGCCTTGCTGCAAAAGCTCGATGCGCGAGCCAATTTGCTCCAATGCCAATTCACGAACGGTGATACCCGAAATATGAGGCGTAACCATCACAGAAGGAATACCCCAATACGGATGATCGGCTGGCAACGGCTCCTGGGTAAAGGCATCCAGCAAAGCGCCTGACAGATGACCGCTCTTCAGGGCGTCCAGCACATCGGCATCGACCAAGTGGCCACCGCGAGCCACGTTGATCAAATAGCCACCAGGCTGCAAATTCGACAATACGTCGCGGTTGATCAAACCTTCTGTTTGCGGAGTCAGTGGTAAGGCGTTGACCAGGATACGGCTGGCAGAGACGCACTCTTTCAAGCCCTCTTCACCGGCATAGCAAGGGAACTCCGCCTCGTGCAGACGACGCGACCAACCATGTACGGGATAGCCCAGACTGGCGATGACCTTGGCAATCTTGCTGCCAATCGCGCCCAGCCCCAGCACAGCGACTGGCCATTGGCGGCGGTCGATCGGGCGGTAGGCTTTCCACTTTCCTTCACGCGCCTGTTCCTCGTAGGGCTGAAAACGGCCTACCGCACGCAGCACGCCATACAAGGCATATTCGGCCATTTGCTCGGCCATGCCCGCATCTTCCAAGCGGTACAAAGGCATCTCGGCCGGGATGGTCCCTGCGACGGCATCCACGCCTGCCCCCAGATTGAAGGTGGCACGCAAATTGGGCTCCTGCTTGAACAAGGCCGCATCCGGCTGCCAGACTATGGCGTAGGTCGCCCCGGTGCTGGGCTGACCCACTACAAACTCATCAACTTTCCAATCGGGATAGGCTTTGCGGAATTCATCGGCCCAACGTGTTGTTTCTGATGGCCTTGCGGTGGCAACAATCAAATGAGGCAGTTGCGTGGGCATTAACGTTTCCCTCCAAATAAAGAACCCAATACCCCACGCAGCACTTTGGTGGCAGCCCGTTTGGTCTCGGTTTTGATCATGCTTTGCACCAAGCCGTCCTTCTTGCCACCACGCGGCCCTGTTGATCCAAACAGAAAGTCATTCACAACGCCCATCAGGCCGTCGTCCTTGCCAGCCTCCGCGCCCGGCTGCGTGGCACCAGCGGCACCATTGGCAGCCGCATCAGCCGCTTTTTTGGCCAGCACCTCGTAGGCGGATTCGCGGTCAATTGCCTGGTCGTACTTCAAGCCAAACAAGGACGCTTGTCGTACCGTTTGTCGCTCTGCATCGGTAGCGGGACCAATTCGGCTACCCGGAGCCACCAGCCAGGCACGCTCGGTAGGCGTGGGAATCCCCTTGGCATCCAGCATGGACACCAGGGCTTCACCCACGCCCAGTTCGGTAATGGCCGCTTCAATGTCCAAACCGGGATTGGGGCGCATGGTTTGCGCTGCTGTCTTGACGGCTTTCTGATCACGCGGTGTGAAGGCGCGCAAGGCGTGCTGTACTCGATTACCCAGCTGACCCAGAACGGTATCGGGAATATCCAGCGGGTTTTGTGTCACGAAATAAATACCCACGCCCTTGGATCGGATCAGGCGAACGACCTGCTCGACTTTTTCCAGCAGAGCCTTTGGTGCACCTGTAAACAATAAGTGGGCTTCATCGAAGAAGAAAACCAGACGCGGTTTGTCCAGATCGCCCACTTCCGGCAGGCGCTCGTACAGATCGGCCAGCATCCACAGCAGGAAGACCGCGTACAAGCGAGGTGACTGCATCAGCTTGTCGGCTGCCAGCACATTGATCATGCCGCGCCCGGCCGAGTCGGTACGAATCCAGTCCATCACATCCAGCGCCGGTTCACCAAAGAAGCGATCCGCCCCCTGCGTTTCCAGGCGCAGCAAGGCGCGTTGGATTGCCCCCACACTGGCTGCCGCAATATTGCCATACTGATTGCGCAGCTCGGCGGCACGATCCGATACGTTTTGCAGCACGGCGCGCAAATCTTTCAGATCCAGAATCAGCTGACCTTCGTCGTCCGCCAAGCGAAAGACAATATTCAGAATCCCTTCCTGGGTGTCGTTCAACTCCAGGATCTGGGACAGCAACAAGGGCCCCATATCGGAAATCGTGGCGCGGACCGGATGACCCTGCTCGCCAAAAATATCCCAGAAGGTGACCGGGTTTGCACCCCAGGCTGGCTCGGGCAGGCCCAGCTTTTGCAGACGCTCCTGCAACTTGGGATTGGGCTGGGCGGCCTGGGAGATCCCGCTCAAGTCGCCTTTGGCGTCGGCCAGAAAAACCGGCGTTCCCAGACGGGAAAAGGCTTCGGCCAGTACCTGCAAGGTGACGGTTTTCCCCGTCCCTGTAGCCCCCGTAATACAACCATGCCGATTGGCCAGCGCAGGCAACAGGTAAATGGGAGTATCGCTATTCTGAGCAAGCAAAATTGGATCAGCCATGATTGTTTGTTCTCTTCCGGATAGAATGCCAAGTGCCTAGATTCTAGCGACTTTCGCCCAAGCTCGGGCCTTGTCGCGCAGACAGGTTAAAATAGATCTGTTTTTCTTTGAACGTAGTCTACTGAATTGGTAATACTTTATGGCCGGACATAGTAAATGGGCGAATATTCAGCACCGTAAAGGTCGTCAAGACGCAAAACGGGGCAAACTTTGGACCAAGATCATTCGTGAGGTCACCGTGGCCGCACGTGCCGGTGGCCCTGACCCCGAGTCCAACCCACGTTTGCGCATGGCCTGGGACAAGGCAACCGCTGCCAATATGCCCAAAGACAACATTCTGCGCGCCATCCAGCGCGGCGCAGGCGGTGCAGACGATGCCAACTACGAAGAAATTCGCTACGAAGGCTACGGTATTAACGGCGCGGCCGTGATTGTGGACTGCATGACCGACAACCGTCAGCGTACGGTCTCGGATGTGCGTCACGCCTTTACAAAAAATGGCGGCAATCTGGGTCTGGACGGCTCGGTCGTGTTTCAATTCCGCCACTGCGGTCAGTTTCTGTTCGCTCCTGGCACTTCGGAAGACACGATTATGGAAATCGGCCTGGAAGCCGGTGCCGACGATATCGTGACCGATGAAGAAGGCCTGATCGAAGTGCTGTGCGCTCCTACGGACTACCCGGCTGTACAAGCCGCGTTCCAGGCTGCTGGCCTGACGCCTGAAGTAGAAGGCGTGGTCATGAAAGCCCTGAACGAGACCGAACTGAGCGGCGACGATGCCGTCAAAATGCAAAAACTTCTGGACGCACTGGAAGGCCTGGACGATGTCCAAGAGGTCTACACCACCGCCGTCATGGACGAAGCCGAATAAGCTATTTCTGAAAACTCCTCTTTGCGGGCCCTGCCCGACTCATCACTATGAAGCTACTTGTTGTCGGCAGCGGCGGCCGTGAACACGCCTTGGCATGGCGCCTGGCCCAATCTGCACGTGTGCAGACTGTCTACGTTGCCCCGGGCAATGGCGGTACCGCGCGTGCCGAACGTATCGAAAACCTGGCCATCACCGATATCCAGGAACTGATTGCCTTTGTGAAGCAAGAAAAAATTGCCTTCACCGTCGTCGGCCCAGAAGCACCGCTGGCCGCAGGCATTGTGGACGCCTTCCGTGCGGCCGGTCTGAAAATCTTTGGTCCCACTCAGGCTGCCGCACAGCTGGAAAGCTCCAAGGACTACGCCAAAGCCTTCATGGTGCGCCACAACATCCCAACGGCAGCCTACGCGACCTTTACCGATCCGGACGCCGCCAAGGATTACATCCGTCAGCAAGGTGCTCCCATTGTGGTCAAGGCCGATGGCCTGGCCGCTGGCAAGGGCGTGATTGTGGCAACCAAGCTGGAAGAAGCGCTGGGTGCCATTGACGATATTCTGGGCGATGGCCGCTTTGGTGCCGCCGGTGCCCGCGTGGTCGTGGAAGAATGCCTGACCGGCGAAGAAGCCAGCTTCATCGTGATGTGCGACGGCAAAAATGTACTGCCCATGGCTACCAGCCAGGACCACAAACGCCTGAAAGACGGCGATCAGGGTCCGAACACGGGCGGCATGGGCGCTTACTCCCCCGCCCCTATCGTCAGCCCCACGCTGCATAACCGCATCATGCGCGAAGTCATTCACCCCACCATGCAAGGCATGGCCAAGGAAGGCTTGCCCTACTCCGGCTTTCTGTACGCTGGCGTGATGATTGACGATGGCCCGGACGCCACCCGCCCCATCAAGGTGCTGGAATTCAACTGTCGCATGGGCGACCCTGAAACCCAGCCCATCATGATGCGCATCAAGAGCGATCTGACCGAAACCTTCGAACTGGCTCTGGCCGGCAAGCTGGACGAGGCTACCATCGAATGGGATCGTCGCACCGCGATTGGCGTGGTACTGGCCGCGGCCAATTACCCCGAAGAGCCTCGTACTGGTGATGCCATCACGCAATTTGCGAAAGACACCGACGAGTGCATCACCTTCCATGCAGGCACGCAGATGAAAGACGGCACCGTGGTCACCACAGGTGGTCGTGTATTGTGTGTCACCGCCATGGCCGACTCCATCCGTCGCGCTCAGGAAGCCGCCTACGAGGCCATTTCCCAAACGCATTTCGACGGCAAGCAATTTCGCACCGATATCGGCTGGCGCGCTCTGCCCAGCAGTGAATCCTGATTGTCGCAGCAAGGTCTTTTCATGTCTTTACCCATTGATACCGTCCAGGCTTATTTCCGTCAGTTGCAAAGCCACATCGTGGACACTCTTGAGCAGCTGGATGGCACGCCTTTCGAGTCGGACCAGTGGGATCGTCCAGAAGGCGGCGGCGGTTTGTCCCGTCTGCTGGAGAACGGCCCTGTTTTTGAACGGGCTGCCGTTCTGTTCAGCCATGTCAAAGGCCACACCCTGCCTCCGTCGGCCAGCGCCCACCGTCCCGAACTGGCTGGACGCCCCTGGGAGGCCATGGGTGTTTCGCTGGTGATTCACCCGCGCAATCCCTTTGTGCCCACCACCCATATGAATGTGCGCATGTTTGTGGCCCAGGCCCAAACAGCGGATCAAGAGGATGTGTTCTGGTTTGGCGGCGGTCTGGACTTGACGCCCTACTACCTGCACGAAGACGATGCCCGCCATTTCCATCAGGTATGCCACGATGCTCTGGCCCCACACGGTGCGGATTACTACCCGCGCTACAAGCGCTGGTGCGACGAATATTTTTATCTGAAGCACCGCAACGAAACCCGTGGCATTGGCGGCATTTTCTACGACGATCTGAACGAACCCGGCTTTGAAGCCAGCTTTGCCCTGACCCGCTCCGTGGGCAATTCCTTTACCGATGCCTATGCACCTATCGTGCGTGCCCGCATGGATCAGGAATACACCCAGGCGCATCGAGACTTCCAGGCCATTCGTCGCGGTCGCTATGTCGAATTCAATCTGGTCTTTGACCGTGGCACCCTGTTTGGCCTGCAATCAGGTGGACGTACGGAATCCATCCTGTTGTCCATGCCACCCCAGGCGAACTGGCGCTACAACTGGTCGCCTGAACCCGGCACGCCAGAAGCGGCCCTGGCGCAATACCTGGTGCCTCGCGAATGGATTTAAAGCGTGTCGGGCTCCTGGGTGGCAGTTTCGACCCCATCCATAAAGCTCATGTGGCGCTGGCGCTTGCCGCGTTCGACCAGCTGCAGCTGGACCAGGTTCAGTTGCTGCCCGCTGCCCAGCCCTGGCAACGCGACGCCTTGGGTGCCAGCACCCAGGATCGTCTGGCCATGGCCGAGCTGGCCGCCCAAAGCCATCCGGGCTTGCAGGTCAACCCCGTAGAGATCGAGCGCGGTGGCCCAACCTACACCATCGACACGGTGCGCAGCTTGCCCGCCGGGTCGCGCTACTACTGGATTTTAGGCAGCGACCAACTGCATAATTTTTGCAGCTGGAACGACTGGCAAGAAATTCTTGAATACGTCGAACTGGCTGTTGCCCAGCGCCCCGGCAGTCCTTTGGAGACGCCCGTCGCCTTGCAGCAGGAACTGAGTCGACTTCAGCGCCGTTTGCATCAGATTGACTTTCTGCCCATGGACATCTCGGCCACCCAGATTCGGGAGCGAGTGCAGCGCGGTGACAACATCACCACCCTGGTCCCGGAAGAAGTCGCTCAATACATTGACAAAAAACGGCTCTATCTTTCCCACCCACAGGCGCGCCCTGTATAGTTCTTTTTATGAATATAGAAACACTTCAACGACTCGTCATCGATGCCCTCGAGGACGTCAAAGCTCAAGACATCAAGGTCTTTAGCACTACCCACATGACCGGCCTGTTCGATCGTGTGGTCATCGCCAGTGGTACTTCCAACCGGCAAACCCGCGCTCTTGCCCAGAGCGTGTTTGACAAGGCACGCCAAAACAAAGTCGAAGTCCTGGCCCATGAAGGCGAAGACACCGGCGAATGGGTGTTGCTGGATTTGGGTGACATCGTGGTGCATTGCATGCAGCCAGCCATTCGCCAGTACTACAACCTGGAAGAACTTTGGGGCGAGCGCCCTGTCGAAGTGGAACTGCTGCCGCAATCGCGCCAGGTTCCACCGGCTGGCTTTTTTGCCAGCGCCGACGAAGACGAAGACTAAACCCTTCCTCTGTCCTGTCGGCAATACCCGGGCCGCAGCTTACGATGCGGCCTTTTTTCTTTTACGACATTCCATGAAACTCATTGTCATCGCGGTAGGTCAGCGCATGCCCGACTGGGTGGAACAAGGCTGGCAGGAATATGCTCGCCGCATGCCCCAGGACTGCGCCATAGAACTGCGCGAAATCAAGGCCGAACCCCGTACCAGCGGCAAAACGCCTGCCCAGATGATGCAGGCCGAGGCCAAACGCATTGAAGCGGCCATTCCCTCCCAGGCGATGCGCATCGCCCTGGACGAACGCGGCAAGGATCTGACCACCGTCAAGCTGGCTCAGGAGCTGGAGCGCTGGCGCAGCAGCGGTCAGGATATTGCCATTCTGGTCGGTGGCCCGGACGGACTGGATGCGGCACTCAAGCAAAGCTGCCACGGCATGTTGCGTCTGTCCTCCCTGACCCTGCCCCACCCCTTGGTACGTATCTTTCTGGCCGAGCAACTGTATCGCGCCTGGTCCGTCATGACCGGGCATCCTTACCACCGCGCCTGAACCTTCTTTTAGTCCTGGTTTCTTATGCCTTTTCAGCCCATCTATCTGGCCTCAGCCAGTCCACGTCGCCACGATCTGCTCAACAGCATCCAGATCACTCATGAAGTCCTGCATGTGCCCAGCCCTCCGGGCGAGGATGAACCGCGTCTGGAACAGGAAGCGGTGCTGGATTATGTCCGTCGCACGGCCCGCGACAAGCTGCTGCGCGCCCTGGAATGGCGAGCACAGGACAGCAGTCTGGATCAGGAGCGCGCTATTTTGAGTGCCGACACCACGGTCTGCATGGACGAGACCATATTTGGCAAACCTGCTGATCTAGCCGATGCCGCACGCATCTTGCGCGAGCTCTCGGGCCGCCGTCACAAAGTGATGACCGCCTTGTCCCTGGGCGTAGGTGGTGTGGAGTTTGAAAGTATCAGCATCAGCGAAGTCAGCTTCAAAACGCTGAACGAACAAGAAATTGCGGAATACTGCGCCAGCGGCGAGCCTATGGGTAAAGCGGGAGCCTATGGCATTCAAGGTCTGGGCGGTGCTTTTATCAGCCACTTGAGTGGCAGCTATACCGGCGTAATGGGCTTGCCTGTTCACGAAACCTACCGCTTGCTGGAACTGGCCAATCTGAAGATCCGCGCCTAAAGACCGGCTAATACAGAGAAACAACCTGATCAGAACAGGAATGGGGAACTATCCAGGCAAGGTCTAGTCCCATTCTTTTATTCCATTTGGATCTTAGTATATATTTTCTGGATATATACATTCACCGACTGTTTTGCAGGATTAACCACCATGCCGCTTTCCTCTTTTTCGATCCGTCTTGCCTTGGCCGGTTTACTGTGCGCCAGCACCGTCGTCCAAGCCGCCGACCGCCCCGCTGCCTTGAAGGCCCTGGAAGAGCAAGGGCTATCCATTGTGGGCGAGTTTGATGCTCCCGGTGGCCTGAAAGCCTGGGGTGCGTATAGCGGGAATCGCGCATTGGCTATCTATAACCTGCCCGACGGGCAGCACATGATGGTGGGCACCATGATCGACGCCAAGGGTGAAGAGGTACGCCCGGCCGGTCTGGACGAACTGGTGCAACCCGCCATTGCCAAAGACATGCTGGGCAAGCTGGAAAAATCCCGCTGGATCAAGGATGGCGACGACAAGGCGCCACGCGTGGTCTACGTGTTTACCGACCCGAATTGCCCTTACTGCATGCAGTTCTGGCAAATGGCTCGCCCCTGGGTTGAGTCCGGCAAAGTACAGCTGCGCCACGTCATGGTGGGCATTCTGGCCCCCAGCAGCAGCCTGAAATCGGCTGCCATCCTGGCCGCCAAAGACCCCACCAAGGCCTTGAACGAACACTCTTTGGCCATGTTGAAAGATCGCAGTGCCGGTGTGAAAGGCCTGGACAGTGTGCCCAGTGATATTGAAGCCGATCTGACCCGCAATGAAGATCTGATGATGGGCTGGGATTTACGTGCCACCCCCGCCATGGTCTGGCAGGATGAGCAAGGTCGCATTCAAATGCAGACCGGCGCTTCACCCGACATTACCGAACGCGTTTTTGGCCCACGCTAATTTCAAGCAGGACGTTTATTCATGAGCACTCGTGTTCTCTTGCATGCCCCCACCACCCATGCCCTGGAGCGCGCCCGCAGCAATGCGCGCAACTTGCTCAAGGACATACCGGATGCCCAGATTCGCATCATCGCCAATGCGCAGGCCGTTAAAGCCTGCGTAGAAGGCGCGGAGCACGATTGCGACGCCTACACCTACCTGTGCCCCAACACGCTGCGCAATCAGTCCCTCAGTGCGCCAGAACGCTTCCAAACCTTGGAGCAAGGGGCCATCACCGCCCTGGTGAAACTACAGACGGAAAACTGGATTTACATTCGAGCCTGATGGGGTGTAGGGCCAGAACAACAGACCATACTGGCCGGTCATGATTCTGCCTGCCCCCGCCCAAACCTTGATACGATAGCTAAGCTCGCGACAAGCGGGCCTGTTTTTACCCGTATCACAAGGAATCCGTCATGCCCACCCTCGTCCGTTCTGCTCTGCGTCCCTGCCTTTTACTGGCTTTATGTGCTTTAGGAACCAGCCAGGCACTTGCACAGCAAACTACCGTGGGTGTCGGTGTTGGCTTTGCCCCCAAGTACGAAGGGGCTGACAGCTACGACGGCCGTTTCTACCCTCTGCTCTCACACCGTAACGGCCACTTTTTCCTGGCTCCCAAAGCAGGCATGCCTGCCATCGGTCTGCAAACCAATCTGACAGACAACTGGACTATCGGTACTTACGCCGCTCTGGCCCGTGCCCGTAAATCCGGTGATGCCGACCGCCTGTACGGAACTGATGATATTGATCGTCACGGCAATCTGGGTGTATTTACTGCTTACCAACTGGGCAATGCCAAGATTGAAGGCAGCTACTACCAGGCACTGAAAAGCGGTTATGGCGCCACGGCCGTTCTGGATTTGAGCTACCGCCTCTGGAACGATCAGGACAGCAGCTTCTCGCTGGGTGCCGAATTGAAATGGTCCAACGAAAAAGCCATGCGCACCTATTTTGGCGTGAAGTCGCATGAAGCTGCTGGCAGCAATGGACAACTGCGCACCTACCGCCCTGACGCTGGTTTGCGCTCTTATGCTTTGTACGGCCAGTACACCCACAAGATCAGCGAAAGCTGGTCCCTGCAAGGTCTGCTAGGCGTGAACACCTTGGGTGAAGAGGCCAAAGACAGCCCGCTGGTCGAGAAGAAAAGCAGCGTCTTTGGTGGCGTAGGCTTGGGCTACAGCTTCTAAATTCCTGTCAGGGTCTGCCGACCCGCTTGACCGTCAAGCCGTTGTGTTCCAGGCGAGCCTGCACAACGGCTCGATGATCGCCCTGAATCTCCAGCGTTCCCTCTTTCAGCGTCCCGCCCGCTCCACAGGCGTTCTTCAGTTCCTTGACCAGCGCCTTGAGCTGCTCCTCGGGCATCACCAGGCCCGTCACCACGGTCACTCCCTTCCCTTTTCGCCCCTTGGTTTCCAGACTCAAGCGCACCGGCCCCTGAGCCTGAGACAGGCTTTGCTCGCGCCGATTTTCCTCGCAACGGCATTGCTTTTGTGGCTGCCCGCAATCCGGACACATACGCCCTTGTTCCGTGCTGTACACCAGCCGAGACAGCTGATCCGATAAGCTGGCCATAAAATCTGGCTCCCTTCACTGATTAAATAAAAAAGGCCCCCACGCTGCGCCTTCGGCTTGCACTCCACCCTGGGACGGCCCGACAGTAAAAAAAAGCCCACCGAATTTCGGTGGGCTTTACGCTGGACCAGGCCCAGACGAATTACATCATGCCCATCAGGACCAGACCAAGCAATTGCTCGGAAGTGAAACGCTGGCCGTTGATGTCGAACACGCGATCCTTGCCGTCGTACTTGATGGCCGTGGAAATGCCGCTCTCGTCATTCTTGACCATATTGGATTCAGCGTAAGGAGCGACAGCCGCATCCAGAATCATGTCCAGCATGGCAGCATTGCCTTCTTCAGGCGACAGGCCTTCAGCCTTGTCCATCTCGGCAGCCAGGCCACGCAGCATAGGCTTGGAAATCAGAACATCCAGCTGAGCAGCAGGAATGGCTTCGATCCACATTTCAGGACTGGTTTGCAGCTCTTGCAAGGTCGCATTGGGCTTTTGGAAGTCCATACGCAGTGTGGCTTTGGACTCGCCAGCGGCGGTGTACCAACGCAGAGGCTCAACACGCAGCACAGGTTTGTGCTCCAGCGCCTGCAGCACCAGTTCCATCATCTTCTGAGCCGTTGGGCCATCTACCGAATCCATATCGTTTTGCAGATTGGAATCGGAAATCAGCTTGGACAAGGCGGAGATTGCAGGTGCGTAAACGCGGTCAAAGTTCATCGACAGCTCAACCGAACCCAGCTTGACCTTGTCTTCAAACACCAGATCAGTCAGCGCGTAAACAACCTTGGTATCACTGACGGAGTCTTTGGTAACCGCATCGGAATTGATGGCGATCTGCTTGAAGGTAATGCCATCGGTCTCGGCAGATTGCATCTTGACGTCATCGACGCTCAGCTTGCCGACCTGGGTGCCGCTGACATTGATGTCACCGTCTTGCTTGAAGTCCACCACGAAGTTGGAGGCTTCCAGCTTCAAGGGATCTGCGCTGATGTCATCAACAAACAGCTTGGGGAAGCTGCCGGTCACAACAATATCTTTGCTCTTGCCACCGGCCTTGGTGCGCAGTTGACCACCGCTGAAGTCTACTTTGACTTCGTCGCCTTGGTGCTTGATGGCTTCAAAATGCACATTGGAGTCCACGGCACCGTCAAAACCGACCAGGCTGTCCGCCCACAAAGGGGTCTTGTCGCCCGTCAGCTTGTACCAGCCTTCGGTGTCTTTGGTCTTGACCAGAGTGCTGTGCGACAAGGCGGCAACAGGGGTGAAGTTACCCAGAGCCATTGCCGACATAGGCAGCGGGCCATGGCTGATCTTGTCATCAAAAGTCAGCTCCAGAGGCTTCTCTTCAGCGTCGGAAGGCTTGATAGTGATGGTGTAACGAGCAGTAGAGGAAAATACGCCACGTTGGTAGTCCACCACATTCATGACGACCGACTCGCTCATGCCCATTTGCTGCATCTGCTCGGCAGCCAGGGTATTGAACTGGGCCACTTTCTCACCCACCAGCGCTTCAGTTTTCTTACCGGTGTACCAGGTCGAACCGCCGTATGCGGCCGCTAACACGACAACCAGTGTGACCAGCCCTGTACTTTTCTTCATGACTTCCCTTTTGTAGACCTACAGTCCCAACTTCAAATAGCCGACATAATACCGAAACTAAGTTTGACTGATGGTAGTTTATTCCCCGTAATTGTAACTATTCACATGCGTAATGCGAGCGACATCGTCTGCGCCCAAGCCCAAACGATGGGCCGCACGATAGGTTTGCTGGGCTGCATGAGCCACTGGCATGCTGGTGTGACTGGCACTGGCCAGCTCCGCCACGGTATTCAAATCCTTCAACATGGTATCGACCGACGCTTTTACTTGATTATCGGGCGTAGTCATGCGCGGCACGAACAATTGCAGCAAAACCGAATCGGCCCAACCGCCCCCCAGGGCCTCACTGATTTTGGAGGCGTCCACGCCATTGTCATTGGCCAGGCTCAAGGCCTCGGCGATAGCGGTCAAGGTGGTAGCCACAATGGTCTGATTGCATAACTTTGTTACTTGGCCGGCCCCTACCGCCCCCATCAAGGTGACGCGCTGCGAATACGCGGCCAGCACCGGACGAACACGATCCAGCTGCGCCGCCTGCCCGCCCACCATGATGGCCAGCGTGCCTTGTTCTGCTCCGCCTACACCACCGGATACCGGAGCATCCAGCCAATGAGCCCCGCAACGTTGCTGCAATTGGGCAGCCATCTCGCGTGTAGCCTGTGGAGGAATCGAGGAATGGTCCACCACAATCCGCAAGGCTCCCTGTACGGATGCCAGGCCCTGCTTGCCCAGGACCGTGTCGTGCACCGCCTGTGCATCGAAGACGCACAGGAACACGGCTTCGCACTGCTCGGCCATTTGCGCCGGGGTATCGCACCAGTGAGCACCGGCTTCGATCAGGGCTTGCCCCTTGTCCTTGGAACGATTCCAGATACGAACCTGATGACCGGCATTCAACAAGCGGCGCACCATAGGCTGACCCATACGGCCCAAACCACAAAAACCAATATTCATGTCTCGTCCTTTACGCCCCCAACATCATCCAGCCAATTGAAGCGGGGCAAGAAAAACCCGCCTGTCAGGCGGGTGAAGTCTGGTCGGCCCAACAAGGGACCGCCCTTATGCTGATACTCAAGCCGCGTCGGGCTGGCGGTCGGGGGCCGCTTCCTGAAAGGCGGACAGCTCCAGACATTTTTCCTCCACAGCCAAGAGGCGTGGAAATATGCTGAGATCAATGTCAAAACGACGGGCATTGAACATTTGGGGAATCAGGCAGATTTCGGCAAGACCAGGAGTATCACCAAAAATAAAGTCATGATCCTTTTTGCCATGGCGCTGCACCAAGGCTTCCAGGCCTTCCAGCCCTACGCTGACCCAATGGCGATACCATTGATTGCGAGCATCTTCCTGGGCGTGCAGTTCGTTTTTCAAATACTGCAACACGCGCAGATTATTCAGCGGATGAATATCGCAAGCCACGGTTTGGGCCATGGAACGTGCCCAAGCCCGCTCTGCCGACGCTTTGGGCAGCAAAGGCAGCTCAGGATAGCGTTCGTCCAGATATTCCAGGATGGCCAGGGATTGCGTGATGATCAGACCATCATCATCCAAAGCGGGCAGCAGTTGCACGGGATTGACCTGCACATAATCGGGCTGATGCTGCTGACCACCATCCTTGAGCAGGTGTACAGGCTTGATCTGGTAGTCCAGACCCTTGAGGTTCAGACCAATCCGCACCCGGTAAGCAGCGGAACTGCGAAAGTAGCTATACAGAATCATCTTGTCTCCTGTCCACCCTGCAAAAATCGTTTTTTATTTGTTCAGGCTTTCAATCTTGCGCGACAGCTCTCGGGGCAGCGGGAAGGCAATGTTTTCCTCCACACCATCCAGGGCCCGCACTTTGCCTACGCCCAGTTCCTGCAAGCGCTGAATCACCTGATTCACCAGAACTTCCGGTGCCGACGCGCCGGCCGTCACACCCACGCGCTTTTTACCGACCAGCCAGGCCGGATCAATCATTTCCGGCTTATCCAGCAGATAGGCTTCAGCCCCCTTGCGTTCGGCGACTTCGCGCAAACGATTGGAGTTGGAGCTATTGGTACTGCCCACCACCAGGACCAGATCACACTGTGGAGCCATGATCTTGACCGCATCCTGACGGTTCTGTGTGGCATAACAGATATCGCTTTTCTTGGGTTCCACAATATTGGGGAAGCGCTCGCGCAAGGCTTGGGCCACAACTGCCGCATCGTCCACGGACAAGGTGGTTTGCGTCACAAAGGCCAGCTTGTCGGGATCGGCCACTTTCAGGTTGGCGACGTCCTCGGGCGTTTCCACCAGGTACATGCCGCCATCAGCCTGCCCCAGCGTACCCTCGACTTCAGGGTGTCCGACGTGACCAATCATGATGATTTCCCGGCCTTCGGCGCGCATGCGAGAGACCTCGATATGCACTTTGGTCACCAGCGGGCACGTGGCGTCAAAGACTTTCAGGCCACGCTTTTCGGCATCGTCACGCACCTGACGCGATACGCCGTGAGCCGAAAAAATAACGATTGCACCCGAGGGAGCCTCGTCCAGCTCTTTAATAAATATCGCCCCTTTATTGCGCAGGTCTTCCACCACGTAACGGTTATGGACGATTTCATGGCGCACGTAGATTGGTGCACCGTGCAATTCCAAAGCGCGTTCGACAATATCAATCGCGCGATCGACCCCAGCACAGAATCCACGGGGCTGGGCCAGAACAACCTCAGCGTTCTGAACGGGAGTAGCTTGACTCATTACAGAATCCCCAAAATATGAACATCCAGGCGCAAAGCCACACCGGCCAAAGGATGGTTGAAATCGAACAAGGCGGTCTTGTCGTCGATTTCCTTGAGCACGCCCGAATAGCGACTGCCATTAGGGGCGGCAAACTCCACCATATCACCGGGCACGAATTCCGCGCCTTCGGCGGCGTTGCTGGCCAGCATTTCGCGAGTGATGCGCTGCAAGAGGTCCGGATTACGGGCGCCGTATGCATCCTCGGGAGTAATGTCGAGCTGAAAGCGCTCGTCTTCACGGTGACCCAGCAGTTTCTCTTCCATACCGGGGGCCCACTGACCATTGCCCAGTTGCAAGGTCGCCGGGCGGCCCGTAAAGGTATCCGCAAATACAGAGCCTGCCGCCGGGCCACTGGCCAGCTCTATACGATAGTGCAAAGTCAGGTAGGAATCCTGACGGACAATTCCAAGCTCGGAACTAGCAGAGTTACTCACGATCGCTCACTATAGAAAATCATTCAATTACCGCATTTTAGCGTTTCTTATGGCCACATCCACTTTACGCCGCCAAGGGCCCCGTGAGCGCATGTTGGCGCACGGCCCTGCCTGTCTGAGCACCCCGGAACTGCTGGGCATTGTCCTGCGCACCGGTACACGCGGGCGCAATGCTGTCGAGCTGGGCCAGATGTTGCTGGACCATTTTAACGGACTCAAAGGATTATTATCGGCTGATGCATCTGCCCTGCGCCAACTGGACGGAATCGGGCCGGCCAAATGTGCGGAACTGTTGGTTATCCGGGAACTGCAACGCCGCTGTGCCCTGGAATCACTCACGGACTTGCCGGTGCTGAACCAGGCGGACAAGGTGCGCGAATATTGTCTGGCCCATATTGGACATTTGCCCGTGGAGCATTGCCTGGCCCTGTTTCTGGACAATCAGCTACGACTGATCTGCGCCGAGGAGATCAGCCGGGGCACAGTCAACCAGGCTTCAGTCTACCCACGGGAGATATTGCGCGCCGCCCTGCGTCACCACAGCTGCGCCATCATTCTGGCGCACAATCACCCTTCCGGTGCCGCCTATCCCAGCGCCTCCGATATCCGGCTGACCCGGCACATTCGTCAGGCACTGGCTTTGGTCGATATACGCTTGCTGGACCACATTATTGTCACGCCCAGCCAGACTGTCTCCATGGCCGAGCGCGGAGATCTATAGACGGTTCAGGGCGGTGAATGCCACCTTATTTTTGATACAGTTCCATGAGCTTCCCCGTAAAATCCAGAACACACTACAAGAGTACGGAGCGCCATGTCTGATCCCGTCGTCAAGTCCTTTGTTGGACGCGTACGTGACATTCTTCACGATCTATCCCCATCAGAGCGACGTCTGGCGGAATTTGCCCTGGACTTTCCGGGCGACCTGGCCGGCTACACCGCCTCGGAGCTGGCCTCCCTGGCCAATGTGTCCAATGCGACGGTCACCCGCTTTATTCGACGCCTGGGTTACAGCAATTACGAGGCCGCCCGCAAACAAGTGCGCTCCGAAAAGAAAGCAGGTTCACCCCTGTTGCTGGCAGCCACTGAAACGGAAGCCGAGCGCTCGCTGGCCACACACTTGCAGCAAAGTCAGAACAACCTGGCCGCTACCTATAGACGCATCCCCGACTCATTGCTGAAAGAAATCGCCCAGGCCATTCTGGGTGCGCGCAAAGTATGGGTTCTCGGGTTTCGATCCAGCCATGCCCTGGCCAATTACTTTCGCTGGCAGTTGCTGCAAATCGTCCCTGAGGCTCAACTGATTCCCGGCCCTGGCGAGACCATGGGGGAACATCTGGCAGGCATACACGCTGACGATGTCGTGGTGATTTTTGCCCTGCGTCGCCGGGTGCGCAATATGGATCAGCTGATTGGGCAGATGGCGCAGCTGAACCCGAATGTGTTGCACATCACTGACCAGCTCAGCCCGGAGAAAAGTGCTTGTCGCTGGACTCTGCGCTGTGATGTCCAATCGCCTGGTGTGCTGGATAACCACGTGGCGGTGATCGGGCTGTGCCATCTGATCCTGAGCCAGGTGATGGATCAGGCCGGTCCTGCCGGGCGTCGTCATCTAGGTCTGGTGGAGGCTTTCCATGACAGCTTTCTGGAGCTGTAGACCGCTACTCTCGTATTGCAGGCCCATATCAGGCACTCCGTAGACAAGCCAGCCCAGAAGTTTCATGGCTGGAATCAGATAAGGATCATACGCAAACGGCGATGATCCTTTTTTTTATTAAAAATCCTTATATATCAACGCCCTGCTCCGACAATCTGCAGACACTGCAAAATCTTTCTCGTTTACCCTAGTTTTGAAAATATTTTTTCATACCAATAATGATTGAAAAAATAATGCTGGGCTCATACACGCCCTGAAACGAGGAGAAACCATGTCTAGCAAGCAGCAAACCTTGCCAGCCGATACCGGGCAGGCACAG
This sequence comes from Alcaligenes sp. Me129, assembly GCF_050487245.1. Lineage (NCBI taxonomy): Bacteria > Pseudomonadati > Pseudomonadota > Betaproteobacteria > Burkholderiales > Alcaligenaceae > Alcaligenes > Alcaligenes sp. Me129. The sequence continues at coordinate 22,093 of NZ_JBKQGX010000010.1, read as the reverse complement.
GCCAGTTCTACGGCCAACAATCACACGGTTCAGCAGCAACTGGAAAACTCGCTGGAAACCATAGGCGTCACCAACTCGCACCGCAAAGTGCTGGCCCTGATTTTGCTGGGCGTCCTGTTTGACGTACTCGAGCAAAATGCCGTGGGCCTGGTCGGCCCGCTGCTGCAGGAACACTGGGGGCTGACGCCTCGTGATGTCGGGTTTCTGAACACCCTGACCTTCGCTGCCGCCGCCCTGGGACGTTTGCTGTCCGGCTATATCGCCGACCACTACGGTCGCCGTGTCATGCTGACCATCAATCTGGCCCTGTTCACGCTGGGCGCCCTGATCTGCGCCCTGGCCCCCAGCTACTGGGTACTGGGCCTGGGTCGCATGATTGTGGGTTTTGGGCTGGGTGGCGAGATCTCGATTGCCGTCACCATGCTGGCCGAGTTCTGCTCCTCACGCTTTCGCGGCACGGCTGTCGGCACGATCAACGTCGCAGGTGGCGGTCTGGGCAATATGCTGGCCCCGGCCTTCGGCTTGCTGGTCTTCACCCTCTTTCCCGGCCCTGAAAGCTGGCGCTGGGTGTTTGGCCTGCTGGTCATGCCTGCCTTCATGGTGCTGTTTTACCGTCGCTACATTCCTGAAACGCCCCGTTTCCTGGTGTCGCAAGGGCGTATCGAGGAGGCCAATCAGGTTTTGAATATTCTGGCCTCGGGCAAGCTGGGCCGTCACGTTGCCAATCCCGATCCTTATTTGCACAGCGGCCCGCAGGCACAAAAGGCAGAGCGGGTGCGTTTGAACGAGATTTTTCAAGGTCCGCTGGCCATGCGCACCCTGGTAACCGGCATTGCCGTGTGCATGACCTATGGCGCACAGCTGACGGTTCTGACCCTGATGCCTACCCTGCTGGTGGAGCAAGGCTATTCTTTGGTGAAAAGCTATACCTTCACAATCCTGATGCAGTCGGGCAGCCTGCTGGGTGCCTTGACCGCCTCTTACCTGGGCTCCCGCGTGCCTCGCAAGCGCGTCTTCACCTACGGAGCGTTACTGGCTTGCGCCAGCGGTCTGGCCTTTGGCTTCCTGAGCTTCAATATCTACCTGGTGCTGCTATTCGGTGCAGCTTTCCAGTTCTGCGTGCTGCTGCTGAACACCACGATCTGGATTTTCTCCCCCGAACTGTATCCCACCCGCGTCCGCGCCTTTGGCACCGCCTTCATTCTGGCGCTGGGCACCCTGGCGGGCGCATTTATCCCTACGCTTAGCGGCTGGGTGCTGGAAGGCTACGGTGTAGCCGGCATGTTCACCTTGATGGCGGGCATGTACATCACCTTTGCCGCTGTCCTGCAGTTGGCGCCCGAAACCTTTGGTCGCCCCCTGGATACCTGATTCACTTAAAAAGCCGCCTTGCTGCGGCCCTTGTATTTATGTCTCATACCGTACTGCTCATCAACCCCAATACTTCCCGTCCCACCACGGACATGATGGTGGCGCTTGCCCAGGCTTGTTTCCAGAGCCTGCAGCGCCGCGACATCCAGGTCCGGGGGCTGACCGCCCCTGAGGGACCGGGCATGTTGACCGAAATGGAAGAACTGGAGCAGGCCGCCGCCATATCCAGGCACCCGCGGGTGCTAGCCCAGGCGCAAGACGTTGACGGCGTCATCGTCGGCGCTTTTGGAGATCCCGGCCTGCAATCCCTGATTGAACGCCTCACGGTTCCGGTCATCGGCATCGGTCAGGCCTCCATGATGCTGGCTGCCCGAGCAGGCACGCCTTTTGGCATTGCCACCACCACCCCCGGTCTGGAGCAATCCATTCTGGATCAGGTACAGCGCTATGGCTGGAGCGAACAATTCTCCGGCCTGCGCCTGACCCCTACCGCCCCGCTGGATCTGGCCCAGGCCCCTGATCGTCAGGATCAGGAACTGGCCGATAGCGTCGCGGCATGCATCGAACAGGACGGTGCCCGCGCCGTCATCATCGGCGGCGGCCCACTGGCCCAAAGCGCCCAGGCCCTGCAAAGCAGGCTGGCTGTGCCGGTGATCAATCCCATCATTGCTGCCTGCGAGCTTATGGCCGAGCGCCTGCCCCCAGATCAGCCATAACACGCTGTACCACACAAGGAGACACCCCATGACAAGCAGCACCCTTGCGCACGGAAGTCAGGCTTTATCCGCCAGCAAGCAAGAACTGGATCAGATTTACAAGAAAGTGATGTGGCGCATTTTGCCCTTCATCTTCTTGCTTTGGATGCTGGCCTGGATAGACAGGCTCAATATTGGTTTTGCCAAGCTGCAAATGCAGCCCGAACTGGGGTTTTCCGAAACGGTTTACGGCATAGGCGCTGGTATCTTCTTTCTGGGCTACTTCTTTTTTGAAGTACCCAGCAACTGGTTGCTGCTGCGTATTGGTGCGCGCAAGACCCTGGCCCGTATCGCCTTTGGCTGGGGGCTGATCTGTGTGCTGATGATGTTTACCAAAACAGCCGCTTACTTTTATGTGATGCGCTTTTTGCTCGGGGCTTTTGAAGCGGGCTTCCAGCCCGGCGTGCTGCTGTTTCTGACCTTCTGGTTCCCGGCCCATCGACGCGCCAAAGCCTTTGCGGTCTTTATTTCTGCCTCGGCAGTGGCTTCGGTTGTGGGCGCGCCCCTGGCCGGTTTCATCATGACGCGACTGGATGGGGTCAATGGCTGGTCGGGCTGGCAATGGCTGTTTCTGCTGGAAGGCCTGCCCACAATTTTCGCGGGTATTCTGGCGGTGATGTTCATCGTGGACAGTCCGGAAAAAGCCAGTTGGTTAAGCCAGCGTGAAAAAGACCTGATCAAGCAGGAGCTGGTGCTGGACGCCAAGGCTGCAGGCCCACGCGAGCACAGTTTCAAGAAAGCCCTGGGCAATACCGATCTGTGGACCCTGACCCTGATGTTCTTTGGCATCGTGGCGGCCAACTCCACACTGGCCTTTTTTGCCCCCACCCTGGTGCGCTCGCTAGGGCCAACCGACCCGCTGCAAGTTGGTTTGCTGGTTGGCCTGGTCTATGTCTTTGGGGCGATTTTCCAGCTGGCGCTGGGTTTTAGTGCCGACCGTCGACGCGAAGCCCGTCTGCATACAGGAATTCCCGTCATCATTGGCGCAGTCGGTCTGGCAGGCGTGGGACTCTTCCTGGGCAACAACACGACCATGGCCTTCATCAGCCTGATTATTGCCGTGTCCGGCACCATGGGTTGCATTCCGGTGTACTGGCAACTGCCTAACGCCGTTCTGGCAGGCTCGGCAGCAGCTATTGGCGTGGCCTTCATCAACTCGGTCGCCAACCTGGCCGGCTTTGGCGCGCCCTTCATGTTGGGTGCCCTGAAAGACGCCAGCGGTAATTTCCAAAGCGGTTTGTGGATTATTGCGGCACTTGAGCTGGCGGTCGGCATCTGGATTCTGTCTTTCCGCAAGCGCAAACAGATCGACTGACGACCTTATCGACCATCAAGCAAGACGCCCCGAACCCTGACAATCTCCGGGTTTCGGGACCTGACGCCTATCATTAGGCGGCTTCTTGTTGCACTTGTGCCGCGCTTTGATGGAGTTTTCTTTGAAAAGCGGCGGCTCAATGCTAAAATTTCAGGCTTCATCGGATACGTGGCAAAAAGTCTTTAGGCATTATTCAATCGGGCAGGATGTCAAAACCCAAACCCGGTTAAAAAAACAGCCCTCTAGCTTTTTAGTGCCGGTACTTACAAGATTGGAAATCTGCCCTGCGCAGCTTTATTTTTGTAAATACGTGCCTTGCTGGCGGTCCTTATTTGTCAAAACAGGAATCATCATGAAAGAAGGCATTCACCCAGAATACCGTGACGTGGTGTTTCTGGACCTGCAAACGGGCAACTCCTTTATCACCCGTTCCACTGTCCAGACTCGCGAAACCACCGAAAAAGACGGTCAGACTTACCCGTTGTTCAAGTGTGACGTGACGTCCGAGTCGCACCCCTTCTACACGGGCGCTCAAACCCGTATCGTGGAAACTGGCCGCGTTGAAAAATTCCGCGCCCGTTTTGCCCGTACGGCTGGTACCGTCAAGAAAGGCGAATAAGCTCTCTTTCTCGGCATACCGCGTTCAGCGCAAAAAAGGCAGCTTCGGCTGCCTTTTTTTTACCGCACATTTCCCGGCCAAGGCGCCCCCTTTGCATTAAGATAGGGCGAATCAACAGACTGTTTTACCCTAGACGTGTCATCCAGCCTCATACCCACCTCCACCCCTGCTCGCCTGACTGCTACCGCTGCCGTCAAACTTCCCCGATTGGTCCTGCTGGTCGTTGGGACTATTTACATTCTTGCGGGTCTGTTTTTCCGCGATCCCTGGAAGGCAGACGATGTCATCGGGCTGGCAACCATGCTTACCGCTTTGGCAGATCCCAGCGGTCAGGCCCTGTTGTTGCCGCAGGTGGGCGATCTGGCACATGCCCAGGACGGGCCCCTGACCACCTGGCTGGGTGCCCTGTTCATTACGCTGTTTGCACCGCTGCTCAAACTCTTTACCTCCGAGCTGAACGCCAATATTGTGGCGTCCCGACTGCCTAACCTGCTGTGGTTCGGCATGTTGGCGGCTTCGGTCTGGCACAGCGCCTACTGGCTGGCTCGACGCCCTGAGGCCCAACCGCTGCGCCTGCCCTTTGGGGGCGAGCCCTCGCCCACGGCCTATGGGCGCATGATTGCCGACGCCACCTTGCTGCTGACGGTAGCCACGGTCGGCATCCTCTGGCGTATGCACGAAACCTCGGAAGTGCCAGCCATCATTGCCTTCCAGGCTCTGGCTTTGTACAGCCTGGTGCGCATGTTTGACCGTCCCGCTTCCGGTGCGATCATGCTGGGCCTGTCTTTGGGCGCCTGCTTCCTGACCCGTGGCTGGCTGGGCGCGGGCCCCATCATGCTGGCCACCGTCCTGTGCTTCATTCCACGCGGCCCCTTGCGTCAGCACAGCCAATGGCTGGCCCTGAGTGCCGTCCTGACCCTGGCCATCATCATGGCCTGGTGGATTCCCGCCAAACGCGTCAGCGTGTACTGGACTGAACAGTGGCGTCTGTGGCATCTGGCCGCCTGGGGCTGGGCGGGTTTCAAAGAACAACTGAATAATCTGCGTGACTTGTTGTGGTTCCTCTGGCCGACCTGGCCTTTGGCACTGCTGGCACTGTGGCAGTGGCGCAGCTGGTTCAAGGCCCCACATATTTATGTGCCTGCCATCAGCCTGCTGGTCCCGCTGCTGAGCCTGCTGTTTATCCGCGATGCCTTCGAGCCCGAATACGCCCTGCTGGTCGTACCTTGCGCCGTCCTGGCCGCGTTCTCGCTGCCCACCTTGCGGCGTGGCGTGGTCAATACGCTGGATTGGTTTGCCATCATGTGCTTCTCGCTGACGGCAACCACAGTCTGGCTGGGCTGGATTGCGCAACAAACCGGCTGGCCACGTCAGATTTCGCACAATATCGCCCGCCAGACTCAAGGTTATGACACCTTTATCTCCTGGCCGGTCATGATTATTGCTGCGCTGGGTACGCTGGCCTGGATCGCCCTGGTACGCTGGCGCCTGTCCACCAACCCGCCAGGGCTGCTGCGCGGCACAGTCTTGTCTGCAGGTGGCCTGATTACGACCTGGCTCCTGCTGGTTACCCTGTGGATGCCCTCGCTGGACTACGTACGTAGTTACCGGGACGTCTCCGGTGAACTGTCCGCCGCCCTGCGCGAACACAGGCAGCCCGGCGAATGCCTGCGCTCCTGGGGCCTGGGTTCGGGACAACGAGCCTCCTTCCTGGTGTTTAACAACATCAAGATCAATTTCGACAACCGCTGCTCTTTGGTGCTGGAACAGTTCTCCCTGCGCGACCTGCAAGATGGCAAGGCCCCCATTCCTGACAATGCGGTCCAGCTCTGGCAAGGTAAACGCGGGCCAGATCGTCACGAGGCTTTCCGTCTGCTGCGAGTACAAGCTCAGTAAGTTTCAACCATGTCCTCCGTGTTTCATCACAACTGGAAAGGCCAGGCAGGCCAAATCCTGCGTCAGGCCTGGCCTGTGCTGGTCGGCTCCTGGGCGGGTATCGCCTTTGGGGTGCTGGATACCGTTATGGTCGGCCACAGCAGTCCGGTCGACTTGCAGGCCATGGGCCTGGGCGTATCCATTTACATCACCGTCTTTATTGGCTTGATGGGTGTCATCCACGCCCTGATTCCTATCATTGCGCAGCAATTTGGCGCGCGCCGCCTGACTGAAGTAGGCCGCTGGTGGGGGCAAGGCGTGTGGCTGGCCCTGTTGCTGACCTTGATCGGCACCCTGGCGCTGGCCTTTCCCAATATCTGGCTAAGCTGGTCGGGCGATTTGAGCCCTGAGGTTCACGACCGGGTGACCTGGTATTTGCGCAGCCTGATTCTGGCCCTGCCCGCCTCCCTGGTTTTCCGAACGATTTACTGCCTGGGCACGGCAACCTCTCGCCCCAAAGCCGTCATGCTGATCAATCTGTTCAGCGTGGCCTTCAAGGCCCTGTTCAACTGGATGCTGATTTTCGGGAAATTCGGTTTACCAGCCATGGGAGCCGTCGGTTCGGGCCTGGCGACCACCGTGGTTTCCTGGCTAATGCTGGCTGCTGGCCTGTGGCTGCTGCGCGCCGACCGCTTCTACAAGCCCTTTAGCTTGCGACTGGGCCTGCCTAGCTGGACGGCGCAGAAAGAACTGCTGCGCCTGGGCCTGCCCATGGGCGGCTCTTACCTGATCGAGATCTGCGCCTTCAGCTTCATGGCTTTGCTGGTAGCCCGCGAAGGGGTCTTTGCTTCGGGCGCACACCAGATCATGGCCAATCTGGCCGCTGTCTGCTTTATGGTGCCCATGGCCGTGGGTGTTGCTGCGGCCTCGGTCAGCGCTCAAGCCATTGGAGCCGGGCAATATCATCGTGCCCGCCATGTGGGAATGTTAAGTCTGGGGATTGTGCTGGCCGGGGTCACCTTGACGATCAGCCTGCTGGTTCTGCTGCGCCCTACCTTGGCCCATGCCTATACCGACGATGCCGACGTGGCCCTGCGCGCCCTGCTCTTGCTGCAACTGCTGCCCTTCTTCCACTTTTGCGACGCGTTCCAGTGCCTGATTTCCTATCTGCTGCGCGCCTATAAAGTGGCTTTTGTCCCCATGCTGCTGCAATTCTTTGCCTTGAGCGTGCTGGGCCTGGGCGGTGGCTGGTGGTTAGGGTTTGGACCGGCAGCCGGATCGCTGGAAGGAGTCATTCAGTGGCTGGCACCGGGAGCGCCTGTAGGGGCAGCCAGCTTGTGGACCATGTCCAGCCTGGGTCTGGGAGCCTCGGCCTTGCTGCTGCTGTTCTGGTACAGCCATATTCTGCGTATCTACAATCCGGCAAGACGCAAGGCGCGGGCGTCCTAACAAGCAAAGCATGAGCTGCCGGCATTCAGGTCCATGGCAGACTCAGACATCCAGCGGCGCTTTGCGCTTTGCTCTTTGCTCTTTGCTCTTTGCTCAGCAGTAGAAGCCTAAGGCCAAAATAAGCCAAGCCGTGAAAGCACAAACAAAAAAAACGGGGCCAGTTATTCAACGGGTCCCGTTTTCTTTACCGCTTTAGCAAGACAAGGCTAACTCAGGCAGCAGGTTTACTGCCTTCAATGGCTTCCACGATCTTGGCAGTATCGCTCGGAGTCGACTCGGCAGCCGCATCCGGCGACGCTTCAACCGCATCAATAAGCGGGCTGACCAGGTCCACAACCTTGCTGCGCGAGAGCAGGCCCAGGAACTCGTCGTTCTCGCCCGTGACGGCCAAAGGTTCGCTGCTACGCAACAATTGCCCCAGGATTTCATCCAAACCCATGGTGGCGGGCACGGAACTCATCTCGTCCACAAAACCGGAAATATCCCGTGCACCTTGCTGCACCGCCTCTTGAGCACTGGAACGCATCAAGACACCGGCCAGACGCTTGCCATCGAGCACAGGCGCATAACGCACGCCCCGTTCGCTCAAGCGCTCCAGCGCATGAACAGCACGGGTACGCATGGTGAAGGTCAGCGTCTTGCTGGAGTCGCGCACCGCATGAGCAGCGTTCAGCACTTTGCTGCGGTTCACATCCTGCAAGAAGGCCTGCACATAATCGCTGGTGGGCGAGAGCAGAATATCCTCGGGCGAGCCTTCCTGAATCAGTTCACCATCTTTAAGAATGGCAATCCGGTTGCCCAGACGCAGCGCTTCGTCCAGATCATGCGTAATAAACACAATGGTCTTGTTCAGACGGGCCTGCAGTTCCAGCAACTGGTCCTGCATTTCACGTCGAATCAGCGGATCCAGCGCAGAGAAGGCTTCGTCCATCAGAAGAATGTCGGCATCGGTGGCCAAGGCACGCGCCAGACCCACACGTTGCTGCATACCGCCAGACAACTGATGCGGATACTGATTCTCGAAGCCTTGCAGCCCTACCTGTTCCAGCCAGTAAGTGGCTTTCTCTTCACGGGCGGCACGTCCTATGCCCTGCACTTGCAGACCGTAAGCCGCGTTCTCCAGCACCGTGCGATGCGGGAACAGGCCAAAACGCTGGAAGACCATGCTGATCTTTTGCTGGCGGAACTGCATCAGCGCCTTGCCATCCAGGCTCATCACATCCACGTCATCGACCAGAATCTGCCCGGCTGTCGGTTCGATCAGGCGGTTGAAATGGCGGATCAGGGTGGACTTGCCCGAACCGGACAAACCCATGATGACGTAAATGCTGCCATGCTCAATGGACAGGCTGATGTCACGTAGCCCCAAGGTGTGGCCGCTTTTGGCCAGTAGCTCGTCCTTACGGACACCGTTGCGGGCCTCTTCCAGCCAGCGCTCGGGTTGGGAGCCAAAGATCTTGTAGATATTGCGAACTTCAATCTTGCTCATGAGGCCTCCCGTGTCTGAAAGCGGCGGCCAAATTCTTGTGTGATACGGTCAAACAGAATAGCCAGCAGCACAATACCCAAACCGGCCATCAGGCCACGGCCTACTTGCAGGCGGTTGATACCTTGCAGCACTTCGTAGCCCAGACCTCGAACACCAATCATGGAGGCGATCACTACCATGGCCAGCGCCATCATGGTTGTCTGGTTAATACCCGCCATGATGTTGGGCATGGCCAATGGCAATTGCACCCCGTAGAGCTGCTGCCAGCGGTTGGACCCGAAGGAGCGCGAGGCTTCCAGCACTTCGCTGTCGACCAGGCGTATACCCAGATCGGTCAGACGAATTACCGGCGCAATGGCGTAAATAATGGTGGCAATCAGGGCGGCGATCTTGCCCAGGTTGAACAGCATCACTACCGGAATCAGATACACAAAGCTGGGCATGGTTTGCATCACGTCCAGCACCGGCATCATGATGCGGCGCAGCCAGTTGAAGCTGGCCATCAACAGACCTAGCGGTATGCCTATCAGGACAGACAGGAAAACGGCCACGATCATCAGCGCCAGGGTCTGCATGGCAGCATCCCACAGGCCGATCAAACCAATGACGAACAGCATGGCACCCATGGCCACGGAAAACAGGACGCGACGGCTGGCAGCCCAGCCCAGAACGACCACCACCAGCACAACGGCCCACCAGGGACTGCTGCGCAAGATGGACTCCATAAAGACCAGCATGTCCAGCAAAGGCTGGGTCATGGCGCGCAAGGTACTGGAATAATTGGCAACCAGATCACCCACGAACTGATCGATGGGCAAACGTAAGGCGCGCGGATCAATCAACTCAGGAAACATAAAAAACACTCCGTAAAACTCGTGCATGCGGCGCGGGCATATCGCCCGGCCATGAGCCTGCCGGCCACAAAGGGACCAGGCAGAAAAGCGAGGTACGGCTCAGTACCCGCACCCACATGGGGTGCAGTCACCGAGGCCGGCCTCGCCCTACAACGACACGAATACTAAAGAGCGGCTTTTACGCGCTGAGCCACTTCCATGGGCACCCACTTGGACCAGGTGTCCTCGTGCTCTTTCAGGAACCAGTGCGCCACATCCTCAGGCTCGCCTTCGGTTTTTTCCATGTGGGCCATGGTGTCGTTCATCAGCTCCAGGGGCATGCTGACATTGGCCAGGAAGGCCGTCAGTTCGGGAGCCTGCTTGGAGAACTCCGTATTCACAGCAGTGAACACCGGATTTTCGGGGTAATCGCTAGGCTCTGGATTGGCACAATCCGGGTCCGTCAGACACCCGTGCTTTTTCTCGTCATAAGCAGGCAGTTCCAGCTTGACCAGATCCATGGAGCCCACCAGCGGTGTCGGATACCAGTAGTAGAACACCACGTTTTCCTTGCGCTGATAAGCAGAGGTCAGAGCCGCTTTCTGCGTGGCACCCGTACCGGGCGAGAACAAGGTGAAGGTATCACCCAGTTTCAGGGCATTGAACAGATTACCGCTGACCACTTCACAACCCCAACCTGCCGGGCAGCCATAGAAGCGGCCTTTACCGGGTTCTTCAGGGTCCTTGAATTCATCCTTGAACTTGGGCAAGTCCGCTGCGGACTTCAATTCAGGCAGGCGCTCGGCGGTGTAGCGTGGAATGAACCAGGCTTCGCCACCCATATAAATATCGCCAATACGTTTTACATTTCCCTTGGCTTCAGCCTGTTTCCAGGGGTCCGCCACACTGTTGAGCCAGATTTCAGTGTTGACATCCAGGTCGCCTCGCTCCAATGCGGCCAAGGCCGGAAGCGTCTCGACCGAGATGACCTCAGTCTTGCAGCCATAACCCTTGTCAGCGATAAAACGCTCGACTTCAGTCAGGACCAGATTGGATTCCCAATTCATGCCGCCAAAGCGAACCGTGCGGTCCAGTTCGCAGGCAACCGGGGTAGCGGCTTGTACGGCGGACGACAAACCCAGCAAAACGCTGGTCAGCACAGAGGCTTGAATCAGGGGAAAGCGGTGCAAGCGCGACTTGGCACCGGCGTGAGGGAAGTATGAAGACATGATGCTCCTCCTTGAGTTACTGTGGACGCGTCCTGTATGATCAGTCGGCGCCAAGGCTAAAGGGGTGTGCGGAAGACGATGCTCTTATCGCCAATACATACCTACGTATAGAGCGAGTGCCAGGCACTCACGAAAAACCCGGAACAATATTCAGGGCTGAGCCCTTTTTGTACTGCTCGCTGCCTTGACCGAAACAAAACGGCTGGGCCAGGGTTACACCGCGCGGGGCGATGATTTGGTGCGAATAGAACACGCAGTTTCAGGCGGTTCTAGATCGAATTGATGAATCTGGTAAGGAGGCCATTCTACGGGCCTTTGCAATCAAAAACAAATTCTTACCGCACAAAACCATCAAAACCTTGGAATATGTCAATGGCAAAAACGCAACAAAACCCTTGTTTGGCGTGGTTTTAGCGTTTTTCTAAACTTTTTTTTGTTACTTATTAATTCAGAATTGATGGAGTGGCGTAAAAGCAGCCCCAAAAAAGGCAAATGACAAGGCATGAAGCCTTGTCATTTGCCCCTCCAGACCGCGCCCTCTAACGCTGGTACATATAGTCCCGACGCCATGGATACACCAGGTCTGGCGCGTAATCCAGCTCCTGTGCCCGCCCAGCACTTTGCGCCTGAGCCAGAACCTGATGCAGGGCAATCCAGCCATGCTCAAAACCCATGGCGCAACCAGCCAGATAAACCCGGTAAGCACGCAAGGATTTTTGGCCCTGCTCAGAATCCAGCGTGGCCTTGGCCTTGTCCAACTGACTTTCCAAGGCATCGCTCCAGGCCCACAACGTGCGCGCATAGTGCGGACGCAGATTCTCAATGTCCAGGCCTTCCAGACCACCTTCGGCCAGATGACGCAGCACATGGCTGATATGGGTCAGCTCTCCGCCGGGGAAAATGTATTTCTCGATAAAGTCGCCCATCCCGGCACCCAGCTGGCTATTGTCCACGCCACCGGCCGTAATGCCGTGATTCAGAATCAAACCACCGGGTTTGACCAAACGGCGCAACTTGTCGAAATAGGCGCTGAGCTGGGCGCGGCCCACGTGCTCGAACATCCCGACCGAGGCCAGCTTGTCATAAGGCTTGAGTTCATCCAGCTCGCGATAATCCAGCAACATCATGCGGGCCCGGCCCGACAGACCTTTCTGCTCGATCAGCCCGTTCACATAGGCATGCTGGTTACGGGACAAGGTGATGCCCGTCACGTCCACATCGTAGTTTTCAGCCGCCCACATCAGCAGCCCGCCCCACCCGGCCCCCACATCCAGAAAGCGCTCGCCCGACTGCAGACGCAGCTTGCGGCAAATATGGTCCAGCTTGGCTTCCTGAGCCTGCGCCAGCGTCATGTCCGGTTCGCGGTAATAGGCGCAGGAGTAGACCCGACGCGGGTCCAGCCACAAGGCGTAGAAATCGTCCGATAAGTCGTAATGAAACTGGATCTGTTTGGCATCCCTTTCCTGGGAGTGACGCCAAACCGAGGTCAGGTGCTTGACGATGGAAGTCAGCCAGCCTGCCTGGGCAGCGTCAACCGGAGAGCCCGGCAAAATATCCGCTGCCAGCTGCATCAGATCCCGCATGGAGCCCTCAAAGTCCATACGCCCTTCCACGTAGGCTTCCCCCAACTGCCCGGATTGCCCTGCGGCCAGCTGCGCCAAGGTGGCATTATCTTTAATGATCAGATGAACCGCAGCATCAGCCGTGCCAACTTGCTCGCCGTTGGGCAAGGTCAGCCGAACCGGGATGCTGAGTTGATCTAATTTGGCCTGGACCATTGATGAAATTGAACTCAACTTCGCCTCCTTGTATGTAAACAAACAAAGATGACAATGTGTCGCCTCTTCCGACACACCGCCCGTAAGCTGTCAATCCTGTAGCCTAATGCAATCAGCCCCTGAATCCGTTGCGTCAAAGTCACGAATCATGTGCTTCACACCTAAAGCACTTAGACCGGAATTGAGCTTGCCCCATGCTAAACTGCCTGCCTTTGGCCCATTGCATCGGTTTGCATTGATGCTCGGCACAGGGTCGTGGGTTCAGGCTCTCGGCCAGGATCTGCCCCACCTTAATACTTGGCCCGATGACACGCAACCACTCCCCTGCATTTCCCCCTTGGCTCATCTTGATGGGGCTGCTCACTGCCCTGGGGCCACTGGCCATTGATATGTACCTGCCCGCCTTCCCGGCAATGGCCCAGAGCCTGAACACCTCGGCGGGCATGGTAGAGCGCACGCTGGCGGGTTTCTTGCTGGGTGTGGGCGTGGCTCAATTAGTGTACGGCCCCATGGCCGACCGCTTCGGGCGCAAGCTGCCCTTGCTGCTGGGCGTGCTGATTTTCACCACCGCTTCCTTTTTCTGTGCACGCGCCAGCGATATTGATGAATTGACCGTGTGGCGCATTGTGCAGGCCTTTGGTGGTGCCGCTGGCATGGCTATTCCCCGTGCCGTGATCCGGGATCGTTTCGAGACCCGTGAAGCCGCCCGCGCCCTGTCCATGCTGATGCTGATTATGGGCGTCATGCCTATTCTGGCCCCGCTGATCGGTGGTCAGATCCTGCAGTTTAGCGACTGGCGCGGTATTTTCTACTTCATGGCTGGCTGTGGCGTGCTCTTGTGGCTGCTGACTTTTTTCACCATGAAAGAGTCCCTGACCCCCGAACGAGTCCTGCCACTGCAACCCAAACTGATTGCCCATAATTACAGTGCCTTGTTACGCGACCGGCCTTTCATGTTTTATTCGCTGGCCGCCGGTTTCAGTTCTGCAGGCATGTTTGCCTATATCGCCGGATCGCCACGCGTCTTTATTGATTTATTTGCAGTCGAGCCGCGCCATTTCGGTTTTTATTTTGGCGCGAATGCCGCCTGTCTGATTGTTTTCTCTCAAGTCAGCGCCCGTTTGCTCAATACGTACAGCCCGCCCACTTTGCTGCGCGTGGCACAGGGACTGCAAGTGATCTTTACCCTGCTGGGTGCCGTTCTGACCCTGCTGGGCGTACTGGACCTGACCTGGCTGATGGTGACGCTGATGGGCTTTATGGCGTGCCAAGGCTTTGTGAACCCCAATTCCGCGGCCCTTGCCCTGTCTGAACAAGGCCATCGCCTGGGAACGGCCTCGGCCCTGATGGGCGCTTTGCAAATGCTTTGTGGTGCGCTGGCCGGTTTTGCGGTCAGCAGCTGGTCCTCTTCCAATGCTTTGCCATTGACCGCCGTATTGGCCAGTTGTGCCGTCTTATCGTGGCTGTTTGGCCGCAACGCAGCAAGGAAAGCACGGTAAAACTTGATCTAAGTGATTTTTCCATATTAGAATGATCTTCTTTGTACCCCAGCACTGGGGTTAACACGATCCTAATTTTACAATCGCCCGCGGCTTTTTTCGTTTAGCGGAGGCTGATTTAGATCTCAAGGGGTATGACCATGGCACGCGTATGCCAAGTGACCGGAAAAGGCCCAATGTCGGGCAACAATGTTTCGCACGCCAACAATAAAACCAAGCGTCGCTTCCTGCCAAACCTGCAGTCCCGTCGTTTCTGGGTTGAAAGTGAAAACCGCTGGGTTCGCCTGCGCGTTTCCGCTAACGCTATCCGCACCATCGACAAGAACGGTATCGACTCCGTTCTGGCCGAAATGCGCTCCCGCGGCGAAAAATACTAAGCTGCGCTTCTTAAACATTTAACCAGGAGCTCATCATGGCTAAAGGTATACGCGAAAAAATCAAACTCGAATCGTCCGCCGGCACCGGTCACTTCTACACCACCACCAAAAACAAGCGCAACATGCCTGAAAAGATGGTGATCAAGAAATTTGACCCCGTCGTTCGCAAGCACGTCGAGTACAAAGAAACCAAGTTGCGTTAATTCGCGCACCGCTCCTGCAGCGGATTGGTTTTCAAAAAAAGCCCCTGCCCTGCAGGGGTTTTTTTTGCCCTTTACAGGCTGCTGTGACAGGCCTGCCTCCTGTCTGCCATTACGCTCATGCACACTGCCCACCTTGCAGCCGTCCACAGCGAGATTTGCCCCGTATAATGGCGGATACTCCTTTACTTTTGTCTAAAACGGTATTGCCACTCATGCAGGAACGTTACAACCCCAGCGAGGTTGAACAACTCGCTCAGCAAAACTGGACCGATCGGGACGCCTATCGCGCCGTCGAAAACGCCACCGCTCCCGATGGCTCGCTCAAACCCAAGTTTTACGCATGCTCCATGCTGCCCTACCCCAGTGGCAAGCTACATATGGGCCACGTGCGCAACTACACCATCAACGACATGATGGCGCGCCAGCTACGCATGCGCGGTTTTAACGTTCTCATGCCCATGGGCTGGGATGCCTTTGGCATGCCCGCTGAAAACGCCGCCATCAAATCGCAGGTTCCGCCCGCCAAGTGGACTTACGACAACATCGCCTACATGAAAAAGCAGATGCAGGCGATGGGTCTGGCCATCGACTGGTCGCGTGAAATGTGTGCCTGCGATCCCGAATACTACAAATGGAACCAGTGGCTGTTCCTGAAGATGCTGGAAAAAGGCATTGCCTACCGCAAGACTCAGACTGTGAACTGGGATCCGGTGGATCAAACCGTTCTGGCCAACGAACAGGTTATTGAAGGCCGTGGCTGGCGCTCGGGCGCGCTGGTTGAAAAGCGTGAGATCCCCGGCTACTACCTGCGCATTACCGACTACGCTGAAGAGCTGCTGGACACCGTGAAAACCGGCCTGCCCGGCTGGCCCGAGCGTGTGCGCCTGATGCAGGAAAACTGGATCGGCAAGAGCCAGGGTGTGCGCTTTGCCTTCCCTCACGATATTCGTGACGAGCAAGGCCAACTGATTCAGGACGGTCGTCTGTACGTGTTCACCACCCGCGTGGACACCATCATGGGCGTTACCTTCTGTGCTGTTGCCCCTGAACACCCGCTGGCTGCCCTGGCTGCCCGCAACAATCCCGAGCTGACAGCCTTTATTGAAGAATGCAAGAAAGGCGGCACCACGGAAGCCGACATGGCCACCCGTGAAAAAGAAGGTCTGCCCACCGGCCTGAGCGTCAAGCACCCACTGACCGGTGCGGACGTTCCTGTCTGGGTCGGTAACTACGTCTTGATGAGCTACGGCGACGGTGCCGTCATGGGCGTGCCTGCTCACGACGAGCGCGACTTCGCCTTTGCCCTGAAATACCAATTGCCTATTCAACAAGTGATTGGCGTTGAAGGCAAAGAGTACGACGCCACTCAATGGCAAGACTGGTACGGCGACAAGCAGCAAGGCCAAACCATCAATTCCGGCAAGTACGACGGCCTGGCGCATGCCGCCGCCGTGGACGCAATTGCGGCAGACCTGAATGCTCAAGAGCTGGGCGAGAAACAAACCACCTACCGTCTGCGCGACTGGGGCATTTCCCGTCAGCGTTACTGGGGCACCCCGATCCCGATCATCCACTGCGAGGATTGCGGCCCGGTTCCTGTTCCAGAAAAAGACCTGCCCGTGGTTCTGCCCGAAGAGCTGATTCCCGATGGCAGCGGCAACCCGCTGAACAAGCACGAAGCCTTCCTGAAGTGCACTTGCCCTTCTTGCGGCAAGCCTGCACGTCGCGAAACGGACACCATGGACACCTTTGTGGACTCGTCCTGGTACTTCCTGCGCTACACCACGCCCAAACTGAACGACTCCATGACCGATCCACGCACCGATTACTGGATGCCCATGGATCAGTACATCGGTGGTATCGAACACGCTGTGCTGCACTTGCTGTACGCCCGCTTCTGGACCAAAGTCATGCGCGACATGGGCCTGGTCAAGATTGACGAGCCCTTCACCCGCCTGCTGTGCCAGGGCATGGTGCTGAACCACAGCTACACCCGCCGCACACCTCAAGGTGGTATCGAGTACTTCTGGCCTGAAACCGTCGAAAACGTCTACGACGAAAAAGGCGCGATTATCGGTGCCCGTTTGAAGAGCGATGGTCAGCCCGTGCAGTACAACGGCATCGGCACCATGTCCAAGTCCAAGAACAACGGCGTGGACCCCCAATCCCTGATCGACACGCTGGGCGCGGATACCGCCCGCCTGTTCATCATGTTTGCCAGCCCGCCAGAGCAAACCCTGGAGTGGTCGGATTCGGGCGTGGATGGCGCCAACCGCTTCCTGCGTCGCCTGTGGGCCTTCTGCTATAACCACGCCGATGCTCTGCGCGCTGGCAACGCCCAAGCCACCGACTGGAGCGATCTGGATGCGGCCGCCAAGCGTACCCGTCTGGAAATTCACTCCTTGCTCAAGCAAGCCAATTACGACTACGAGCGTATTCAATACAACACCGTGGTTTCGGCTTGCATGAAGATGCTCAACACCCTAGAGCAGACTCAATGGGAAGACACTCCCGCCGCACAACGTGCACTGGCTGAAACCACGTCCATTCTGTTGCGCGTGCTGTACCCTGTCGTCCCTCACATCACCTGGCAGTTGTGGCGTGAACTGGGTTGGGCAGACAGCCTGGGCGATATGCTCGACGCCCAATGGCCTGCTGTGGATGAACAAGCCCTGATTGCTGACGAAGTGGAGCTGATGCTGCAAGTCAATGGCAAGCTGCGCGGTTCATTGGTCGTGCCTCAGGGAGCGGAAAAAGCCGCCATTGAACAAGCCGCAGCCGAACACGCTGCCGTGCTCAAGTATCTGGAAGGCCGCCCCGCCAAGCGCATCATTGTGGTGCCTGGCAAACTCGTTAACGTCGTAGGTTAATCATGCACCTAGCCCGCCTGCTTCCTTCCAGCTCCTTGTCTGTTCCTGCACCCAGGTTCTGGGGACTGGCGGGCTTGATGATCCTGCTCAGTGTTGTTCTGACAGCGTGTGGCTTTCACCTGAAAGGGGTGGCCCCGCTGCCGTTCGACACGATTTACACCAACATTACGGACAACAGTGCGTTTGGCGCGAATCTGCGTCGAACCTTGTCGGCCAGTTCACCGCAAACCCGCTTTGTGGAGCGCCCGCAAGACGCTGAAGCCATCTTGCAACAGCTCTCCCACAGCCGTAATCAACGCGAAATCTCCATCAACGCCAAAGGCCAGGTGGAAGAGTACGAACTGCAACTGACATTTGTGTTCGAGTTGCTGGACGCCAAAGGCCGCGTGATCCTGCAGCCCACAACACTGAACGTCATTCGTGAAGTACCGTACGATGCCGAGGCTGTACAAGCCAAAGATAGCGAAATCGAGATGATTTTCCGCGATATGGAACAGTCTTTGATCAATCGTATTGTGCGTCGCCTGAGTTCGCCCGACGTGACCAGCGCCTACCATTACATAAGCAGCCAACCAGAGGCCAGCTCCATGGAAGAGATGGAACTGCTGCCCACTCGACAACAGGCTCCGCTGTAAGAATGGGACGCAGGGCCGACCACGACACCTTGCTGCGCGAACTGGCCACGCCAACCGCCGCTTTCCAACCGCTTTATGTGGTGTCCGGTGACGAGCCTCTGTTGCTGGTTGAAGCGGCGGATGCGGTGCGCGCCCGCGCCCGCCAGGACGGCTTTACCGAACGCAGCAGTTTTACCCTGGATGCACGAGCCGACTGGTCGCAGCTGTTTGCTGTAGCCCAGAACATTTCCCTGTTTGGCGATCAAAAACTGGTGGATGTCAATATTCCCAGCGGCAAACCTGGCAAGCCAGGCGGCGACGCCCTGCAAAAGCTGTGCGAGCTGATCAGCGGGGGGCAAATGGATGGCACCAGCTTTCTGATTCAACTTCCCCGGCTGGACAAGGCCACGCGCAACAGCAAATGGTGTCAGGCTCTGGAGCAGGTGGCCTGTTGGGTTGACATTCAGCCCATCAACCGCAACTCTCTGGCAGGCTGGATTGCCCAGCGCCTGAAAGCCCAGGACCAAAGCCTGGAGCGCAACAGCCTGGAATGGATGGCTGACAAGGTTGAAGGCAACCTGCTGGCCGCCCATCAGGAAATACAGAAACTGGCCCTGATCTACCCACCTGGCCAGCTTAGCCAGGAAGAACTGGAAAACGCGGTTCTGAACGTAGCCCGCTACAGCGTGTTTGATCTGCGTGACTCCATGCTGGCAGGCCACAGTCAACGCGCCCTGACGGTGCTTGATGGCTTGCAGGCAGAAGGCGAAGCCCTACCCCTGGTCTTGTGGGCTGTAGGCGAAGAAGTGCGTACCTTGGCCCGCTTGTCACAAGCGCGTCAGCAAGGACAGGACCTGTCCAACCTGTTTCGCCAATACCGCATTTTTGGCCCGCGTGAAAAACTCGTTCGTCAGGCCCTGGACCGTATCCCGCCTCAAAGCTGGCCCGCTTCGGTTCTGCATGCACACGATATAGACCGTTTGATCAAAGGCCTGCACCCCAACGGACGTCAGCAAGACCCGTGGGAAGAAATGCGCCGCCTGACCATGCGTATCGCGGTCGCGACACAAGCGCCCCGCCGCTAAGCGTCCGATACCCCTTAACTTCTTAATTGTTGCGATAATGCTCTCTTGAACCGGAGAGTTACACGGCTATGAACGATATCACCCAGTCCTCTGCCGCCACCCAGGTCGGCGATCTGTCTTCCATGATGCAAGATTTGGGCAAGCGCGCCCAGCTTGCTGCCCGTCGTATGCGCGCCGCCACAGGCAAAGCCAAGGCCGACGCCCTGCGCTATATGGCTGATGCCCTGATTGAGCAAAAAGCCCAGTTGCAAGCAGCCAACGAGCTGGACTTGCAAGCGGCACGTGAACGTCAGATTGCCCCGGCCATGATCGAACGCCTGGTCCTGTCCGACCGCGCCCTGGAGATCATGACCACCGGCCTGCGTCAAATTGCCGATATGGATGATCCGGTTGGCCAGATCAGCGCCTCAAGTACCCGCCCGAATGGCATGCGCGTGGCTCAGATGCGTGTCCCTTTGGGTGTCATCGGCATCATTTACGAGTCGCGCCCCAATGTGACTATTGACGCCGCTGCCCTGTGCCTGAAATCGGGCAACGCCACGATTCTGCGCGGTGGTAGCGAAGCCTTTCATTCCAACCAGGCCCTGGCGCAGATCATCTCCAGCAGCCTGGAACGTGCTGGTTTGCCCAAAGAAGCCGTGCAAGTGGTTCCCACCACGGACCGCGATGCTGTTGGCCTGCTCGTAACCATGAACGACTACGTGGACGTCATTGTCCCGCGTGGTGGCAAGAGCCTGATCCAACGACTGAGCGCCGAAGCCACGGTTCCTCTGATCAAGCACCTGGACGGCAACTGCCACGTCTATGTGGACGAATTTGCCGATCTGGAAAAAGCGACCCGCATCGTATTCAACGCCAAGACCTACCGCTACGGTATTTGCGGCACCATGGAAACCTTGCTGGTTCACCGCAGCATTGCACCCGCTTTCCTGCCAGAAATGGCCCGCCAATTGCAGGAAAAAGGGGTGGAACTGCGTGGCTGTGAGCAGACCCGTGCCCTGGTTGCCAATGTGGCCCCTGCTACCGAGGAAGACTGGGAAACCGAATTTGCCGCGGCCATTCTGGCAATCCGCATTGTGGACTCCATGGACCAGGCCATGGACCATATCGCACAGTACAGCTCCGAGCACACCGAATCCATCGTGACGGAAAACCTGAGCCTGGCCGAACGCTTCCAGCGCGAAGTAGACTCCAGCTCCGTCATGGTGAACCTGCCTACCTGTTTTGCCGACGGCTTCGAGTACGGCCTGGGTGCCGAAATCGGCATTTCCACCAACCGTCTTCATGCCCGTGGCCCGGTCGGCCTGGAAGGCCTGACGACCTACAAATGGGTCTTGCACGGCAATGGCCAAATGCGTGGTTAAATCATGCTTTGGCTAAAAACATTTCACATCTTGTTTGTGACCTCCTGGTTTGCAGGGCTGTTCTACTTGCCCCGCATCTATGTCAATCTGGCCCAGGAGCAAGATGCCAAGACCTATGAAACGCTTCTGGGCATGGCCCGGCGCCTGTATCGCTTTATGGCTCCTCTGGCCATTTTGACTTTGCTGACAGGCCTGGGATTGTTTTTGTATTACGGCATAGGCAAAGGACAGGGCTGGATGCACGCCAAACTGACCCTGGTCTTGATCCTGTTTGCCTTTCACGGTGTGTGCGGACGCTATCTGCAGCAGTTCCAGCAAGGGCAACAAAGCCGCTCACACGTATTCTTCCGCTGGTTCAATGAAATTCCGGTCATCGTTCTGCTGCTGGTCCTCATCCTGGTGGTTATAAAACCCTTCTAATACCTTATTCATGTCAGACCAATCTGAACGCAAGACACTAAGCCTGAACCCAGGCACTAAAAAGAAAGCCAGCAATGCGGAACCCCGCGTGCGCTCGGGTGCGCGCGCACGTGCAGCCAGCCTGCAGCAAGACCGCCAGGGCGGCCCCAAGCGCGAGGCCCGCCCCTACGTAGAGAAACGTGACCAGGACCGCCGCGAGCGCCCTTCTTTCAACCGCGACCGCGCAGATCGCCCTCAATCGGGCGAGCGTCGCGAATTTTCAGGCGAACGCCGTGAGCGTCCCGCATTTAACCGTGACCGCGACAGCCGCCCACAATCGGGCGAGCGTCGTGAGTTCTCCGGTGAACGCCGGGAATTCTCGGGCGAACGCCGTGAACGCCCCGCATTCAACCGTGACCGCGACAGCCGCCCACAATCAGGCGAGCGTCGTGAGTTCTCCGGTGAACGCCGGGAATTCTCGGGCGAACGCCGTGAACGTCCTGCATTCAACCGTGACCGCGACAGCCGCCCACAATCGGGTGAGCGTCGTGAATTCTCCGGTGAACGCCGTGAGCGTCCCGCATTCAACCGTGACCGCGACAGCCGTCCCCAATCGGGCGAGCGTCGTGAGTTCTCCGGCGAGCGCCGCGAGCGTCCTGCATTCAACCGCGATCGTGACAGCCGTCCGCAATCGGGCGAACGTCGTGAATTCTCCGGTGAGCGTCGTGAACGTCCTGCATTCAACCGCGATCGTGACAGCCGTCCGCAATCGGGTGAACGTCGTGAATTCTCCGGTGAACGCCGTGAGCGTCCCGCATTCAACCGTGACCGCGACGGCCGTCCGCAATCGGGCGAACGTCGTGAGTTCTCCGGCGAGCGTCGTGAACGCCCCGCATTCAACCGCGATCGTGACAGCCGTCCGCAATCGGGTGAACGTCGTGAATTCTCCGGTGAACGCCGTGAGCGTCC
>NZ_JBKQGX010000009.1:0-147352 GCF_050487245.1 Alcaligenes sp. Me129 | reverse complement strand
GCACCATGCTGCCTCACTTTGGCTTGAACCCCTTGCGCCCCACCCTTTTGCCCCCTTCCGTTTAGGACTGATACGCCATGCCCCAAGCCGCCCCTTTGCACCTGATCCCCGTAGGCTTAAGTGAGAGCCCGATCAGCGGCTGGCTACCCGCCGACGTCAGGGCTTTGACGCGCGAACTGACCGTCTTTATTGCCGAGAACGCCAAAACCGCCCGTGCTTTCCTGAAACTGGTTGAGCCCGTGGTACCTCTGCAAGAAATCACTATTCACACGCTGGACAAGCGCGGCAATAAACCCGGTGAAATGCGTGAGTGGTTGAAAACAGCCCTGCAAGGTCAAGCCATTGGTCTGGTATCGGAAGCTGGCTGCCCCGCCGTCGCCGACCCCGGTGCGCTGGTAGTTGCCATGGCCCACGAAATGAAGATCCCCGTGCGCCCTCACGTTGGCCCCTCTTCCATTTTGCTGAGCCTGATGGCCAGCGGCCTGGACGGTCAGCAGTTCGTATTCCACGGCTATGCGCCCGTGGATGGCGGCGCACGCGCCAAGCAGCTCAAGCAATGGGAAAGCCAGTCCCAGGCTCTGAAACAAACCCAGATCCTGATCGAAACACCTTATCGCAATCAGGCCATGTACAGCACCCTGCTGCAGGCCCTGAAGCCCACAACACGCTTGTGCCTGGCTCGTGACCTGACTGGCTCGCGTGAATTGATCCAGACCGCCACAGTTGAACAATGGCGCGAGCGCCAGCCGCCTGCCCTGGACAAAACCCCCTGCATTTTCCTGTTTCTGGCTGGTCGTTAAGATGAAATCCCTGTCTTTTCTTGCACCCGCCTTGAAGCGCAGCGTTCGGATTGGTGTACTTAGCCTGACGGCCTTATTGGCGGCCTGTGGCAGTAGCGGTCCCTTCAAACTTGATGACAGCTATAGCGCTCAGGGCCAGAACAGCCGAGTGCGTTATCTGGTCATGCACTACACCGCTGGCGACCACGCCACCTCCTTGAAGGTGCTGACACAGCGTGATGTCAGCGCCCATTACCTGGTCAGTGATGAGCGCCGTCCCACTGTCTACCGTCTGGTTCCAGAGGAACGCCGCGCCTGGCATGCAGGTCTGGGCTCCTGGTACGGTTTCACAGACCTGAATACCGGCTCTATCGGCATCGAAATCGTTAATATGGGCCGCTTGGCAGATGGTCGCTGGGCTCCGTATACGTCCGGGCAGATTGAAGCAATCAAAGCACTGCTGAAAGACCTGGCTCAGCGCCATGGCGTGTCTGCCCGCAATATTATTGGCCACAGCGATGTTGCCCCACAACGCAAGCTGGACCCCGGCCCTCATTTCCCCTGGAAGGAACTGGCCCAAGCAGGCATAGGCCGCTGGTACAAGGAATCACAGGCCCGAGCACTGCAGGCGCAGTACGCCACGCGTCCCCTGCCCTCTGCCGCTCAAACCCAGGCCCTGCTGCGCAAAGCAGGCTACGAAACGCCTGACAGCGGCGTGTTCGACAAGGCCACACAAAACGTGATCGCCGCCTTCCAGATGCACTACCGCCCAGCCCACTACGACGGCACTTTGGATGCCGAAACAGCCGCCATTCTGCAAAGTCTGGATTGATAAAAAAACAGGTAATGGGCTTATGCTCATTACCTGTTTTGCTTAGTGCGCTGTCTTATTCAATACGGGCCAGCGGCGCAAAACCAGCAAGCCCACCAGAACCAAACCATAGACATAAACTTCCACCACATCATTTTTACCAGTACGAATCAGGTAAAAGTGCAGGATGGAAAGGACCGCCGCCAAATACACGGTTTGATGCAAGCGGCTCCAGCCACGACCCAAACGTTTCTGCCAGCCATGCGTGGAGGTCAGGGTCAGGGCCAATAAAATCAGCACAGCCACTACCCCGATCGCAATCAAGGGCCGCTGCATCACGTCCTGCCACATGGACAGCCAGTCGCCCGAGCGATCCCACCAGGCCCAGGCCAAGGTATGCAAAGCTGCATAAAAAAAACTGAACAAGCCCAACATGCGGCGCCAACGCACCAAGGCGGGCTGAGCCAGCAAACGCCTTACAGGACTTAAAGCCAGGGTCAGCAGCAAGAGCACCAAGGCCCAAACCCCACTGGATCGGGTCAAAAATTCAGCTGGATTGGCACTTAGGCCATTATTGAAACCCAACCATACCCAGCGCCCCAAAGGAAACAAGCCCAGCAAGAATACCAAGGGCTTGAGCCTATCCAACTGCGCAGCCTTCCAGGTACTCATCAGTAGTAACGCCTTAAGTCCATATCGGCATACAGACCTGCCACGTCTTCGGCATAGCCGTTAAAAGGCAAAGTCGGCTTTTTGGTGGCGAAGAATCCCGAACCGATGACACGTTCAGTGGCCTGGCTCCAGCGGGGATGCGGCACTTCCGGGTTCACATTGGCGTAAAAGCCATACTCATGCGGAGCCACCTTCATCCAGCTGGACTCGGGCATGGTGTCCGTCAAGGTGATGCGCACCAAAGACTTGGCCGATTTGAACCCATACTTCCACGGCACGATCAGCCGCACCGGCGCTCCATTCTGAACAGGTAGACTTTTTCCGTACAGACCGGTAGCCAGCAGAGTCAAAGGATGCATGGCCTCGTCCAACCGTAGCGCCTCCACATAGGGCCAGGCCAAGATACGAGAGCGTAGACCCGGCATGGTTTCCGGGTCCGCCGCTGTTTCAAACCGAACAAAGCGGGCCGAGCCCTGGGGCGACGCCTGCTTTAGCAAGGCCGACAAGGAATAGCCCACCCAGGGCACCACCATGGACCAGGCTTCAACACAACGCAGACGATAAATACGCTCTTCCAAAGGGGCCAGCTTCAAGATCTGGTCCATATCCAAGGTAAGCGGCTTGTTCACCAAACCGTCAATCTGCAAAGTCCAGGGTTCAGTCTTGAATTTCCCCGAATGGCGGGCAGGGTCTTCCTTGCCCGTGCCAAATTCGTAGAAATTATTGTAGGAGGTGACATCGGACTCGCTGGTGGGCATATCGTCCAGTTTCCAGCGCTGGGAAGGCGTGAACGACAAGTCCTGCCCTACCGGGACCGCCTGAGCCCGACCCGGCAAGCTGGCCGCCAGGGCCAAGGCTCCGGGAGCCTGCAAAAGCAGGCGGCGGCGCGCCCGCCAGACCGACTCGTCGGTAATTTCAGAGGGACGTATGGGCTGCGAACGTGATTTGAACATCTCCATCTCCTGAACCTGTCTGGCAAGATGGTCGTCAAACCGACTTGCCGCCTATTAAATCCGTGCCAATACCCAATCGCGCATTTGCGCCACATTATCAACCATGACCGTGGGCTCAGCCTTGGCCAGGGTTTGGGGATCATGCGCGCCGTAAGTGACAGCCACGCTATCCATGCCCGCATTGGCCGCCATATGAATATCGTGCACGGTGTCGCCCACCATCAAGACCTGCTCGGGCTCCAACATCAATTCGGCCAGCAATTGATGCAGCATTTCCGGGTCCGGCTTGCTGCGGGTTTCATCTGCACAACGGGTTGCATCAAAAAAAGTGCTGAGATTGACCTGCTGCAGCACTCTATCCAAACCTTGACGACTTTTACCCGTTGCCACTCCTAAGGCAATCTGGCGGCCCCGAAGTTCACCCATGAAAGGCAAAATTCCGTCAAACAGCTTGATATGCGGGTCGCGCTGCATAAAGTGATGTCGATAGCGCTCCAGAAACAGCGGCATCTGCTCGGCAGTCAAATCCGGCACAGCGCGATACAAGGCGCTTTCCAGCGACAAACCAATAACCCAGCTGGCTTGCTGAATCGAGGGCACAGGCAATTGCAGATCCGCACTGGCCAACTGAATAGAACTGGCAATTGAGTACGTCGAATCCATAACTGTGCCGTCCCAATCAAACAGAACGGCGGCGTAACGCGTCATAACTACTTCTCCAAACGCTCAAGAACGGCCTGACAGGCAGCCGGCAAGGCGGCCTCCAGAACCAGAGGCTGTCCGGTGACAGGATGATTGAACTCCAGGCGTCCCGAATGCAGGAACATGCGCTTGAAGCCCTGGCGGGCGAATTGATCGCGAATGGCGTCGTCGCCATACTTGTCGTCGCCCACAATCGGAAAGCCCGAATGGGCCAAATGAACCCGAATCTGGTGAGTGCGGCCGGTTTTCAGCTCCGCCTGCACCAAAGTAAAGCGGCCAAAACGGCGCTGCATGGTGATGATGGTATGCGCAGGCTTGCCTGTGGGGTCAACCTTGACGCGCCGCTCCCCGCTTTCGGTCAGCCAGCGCAGCAAGGGGAAACGGATATGCTGGCGATCGTTCACCCAATCGCCCTGCACCAGCGCCCAATAAAACTTGCGTGCACGGATTTCGCGGAACATATCGTGCAAACCAACCAGGGCAGCACGACGCTTGGCGATAATCAGCAAACCGGAGGTATCCCGGTCCAGACGGTGGGCCAGCTCCAGAAAGGGCTCCTGAGGACGGGCAGCACGTAACTGCTCGATGACACCGAAAGACACACCACTGCCACCATGCACGGCAACACCGGCAGGCTTGTCGATGACCATCAGGTGCTCGTCCTCGAACACCACCGGGAAAACGGCAGCGGGAACATGACGCGGCTGCTCGGGCTCGGGCAGACGCAGCGGCGGAATGCGCACCATATCGCCGTCCTGCAAACGATAGTCACTGCTGATACGGCCTTTATTCACGCGCACCTGACCGCCACGGATCGCTTTGTAAATGTGGCTTTTTGGCACCCCTTTACATTCACGTAACAAAAAATTATCTATACGCTGACCTGCCCGCGTTTCATCAATGCGTAATATTCGCACTTGAGGGGCTGATCTTTGTGATTCATGAGGTTTGCACATAACAAAAAGGGGCATATAATCGCTTCAGCCTATGGAAGCTGAGACTGGGTCCAGCGTAGAGATGCAAAGGGTGCGTCTCCGTTGGATGACCAAGGACTGATAATTGTATCCTTGAGTTCCAGCTTCCGGGTCATAAGGTCGCCGGGGTGAGTCCGAAATAGCGAAAGTCGTGTGGCAAGAAGGCCCGCTTTCCAAGAGATGTTTTCCTCCCGCGTGCGGCGCTGAATTCCTGCACAGATTGTCCCGCTCTTTTGCACCAGCCGCATGATTTATGCGGCTGCCGTTCCCCCAGCAATTTTATATTCGTCAAACACACACCGTGACTCTGACCCCCCTGCTGATTGAACTTCGCGCTTTGGCGCGACTCGTGCCTCCCAGACTATAAGCCGGTAGGCCGATTTTGCCTGCCTGCACCAAACTGATGCAGCTATAGCGCTACACACCTGTGACCCGCGGTCGTGCGCCGATATTTCGGTGCTCCATGACAACGGAGATCCACACTCATGAAACGCATGTTGTTCAATGCGACGCATCAAGAAGAACTACGCGTCGCCATTGTCGACGGTCAAAAACTGATTGACCTCGACATCGAAACAGCCGGGCGCGAACAGCGCAAAGGCAATATCTACAAAGGGGTCATCACCCGCATCGAACCCGGCCTGGAAGCCTGCTTCGTCAGCTACGGTGAAGAGCGTCACGGCTTTCTGCCATTCAAGGAAGTAGCTCGCAGCTACTTCAAGGAAGGGATTGATGTACGCAGCGCCCGCATCCAGGACGCCCTGGTTGAAGGCCAGGAACTGATCATCCAGGTTGAAAAAGAAGAGCGTGGCAACAAGGGCGCTGCCCTGACCACCTTCATTTCCCTGGCAGGCCGCTATCTGGTTCTGATGCCCAACAACCCCCGTGGGGGTGGCGTATCGCGCCGCGTTGAAGGCGAAGACCGCCAGGAACTGCGCGAAGCCATGGACCAGCTGGACATCCCGCAGGGCATGAGCATCATCGCTCGCACCGCAGGTATCGGCCGCAGCGTCGAGGAACTGCAGTGGGACCTGAACTACCTGATGCAGTTGTGGACCGCCATTGACGGCGCTGCCCGCGACAATGCAGCTCCTATCCTGATTTATCTGGAATCCAGCCTGGTTATCCGGGCCATCCGCGATTACTTCTCGCCCGATATTGGCGAAATCCTGATCGACACGGACGAGATTCACGAGCAGGCCGCCGCTTTCATGAGCGTGGTCATGCCCGACAATCTGCATCGCGTAAAGATGTACCGCGATGACATCCCGCTGTTCTCGCGCTTTCAGATCGAACACCAGATCGAAACCGCCTACTCGCGTACCGTGCAATTGCCTTCGGGCGGTGCTGTCGTTATCGACCACACCGAGGCCCTGGTTGCCATTGACGTGAACTCGGCTCGCTCCACGCGTGGTGCCGACATTGAAGAAACCGCCCTGCGCACCAACCAGGAAGCCGCCGACGAAGTGGCCCGCCAGTTGCGTTTGCGTGACTTGGGTGGCCTGATTGTTATCGACTTTATCGATATGGAAGACAGCAAGAACCAGCGTGCTGTCGAACAACGCCTGCGTGATGCCCTGCACCTGGACCGTGCTCGCGTCCAGATGGGCAAGATCTCGCGCTTTGGTCTGATGGAACTGTCCCGTCAGCGCCTGCGCCCTGCCCTGAACGAAGGCTCCCACATTACTTGCCCACGATGCACCGGCACTGGCGTCATTCGCGATGCCGAATCCAGCGCTCTGCATGTACTGCGTCTGCTGCAAGAAGAAGCCATGAAAGAAGGCACAGCCGCCCTGCACGCTCAGGTGCCGGTGGATGTGGCTACCTTCCTGCTGAACGAAAAACGCGCTGACATCACCAAGATCGAATCGCGCCTGAACATTGCCCTGATCCTGATTCCGAACAAGAATCTGGAAACCCCGCACCACATCATCGAGCGCCTGCGCCACGACGACCCACGCCTGGATGAACTGCGCAGCAGCTACGAGCTGGTCCAGCAGCCTGAGCAGCAAGACAGCCTGGTGCCGCACCGCAGCCACGAAATCAAGCCTCGTCCAGAAGCCCTGGTCAAGAGCACCACACCGGCCCAGCCAGCTCCCATGAGCAAGCCTGCTGCCGCCGCAGCCGCCAGCGCCGCTGCTAGCGACAACAAACCCGGCCTGCTCAAGCGCCTGCTGAACTGGTTGTCCGGCGCACCTGCCGAACCCGTGGCCGAGACCACCAAATCCGAAGGCAGCAAATCGTCCTCTGGCCGCCGCCAAGGTCGTCCCGGCCAATCCAATAGTGGCCGTGGCCAAGGTGGTCGTGGCCGTCGCCAGTCCAACCGCCCGGAAGCGGCTCAGGAAGAAAAAGCCAGCACGGAAAGCACCGGGGGGAATACCCGTGGTCGCCGCCGTAACGCCTCAGCAGGTAACGAATCTGCTCTGGAAACTCCACAAAGCGCCAACACGACGCCCGCCACTGCCGACGAAGGCAGCAGCAACAGCCGCAACCCACGCAACCGCCGTGGCCGTGGCCGTCAACGCCGTGAAGAAGGCAGCGCAGAAAACGTCGAGCTGAACAAAGACGTCGCCAGCACAGAAGCCCAGCCCGATCAGGCTGCTGCCGCAGTGGCCAGCGTCGCCGCAGTGGCTGCCGTGGCCGCCACCAAGCAAGAAGCGCAAAACCGCGCTGAACAGCTGGCCGAGGCTGACAGCTCTGATACCAGCGACAACTCGGATGCCGAAACCGACGAGAACAGCGAAAACGGCGCTCTGGACCCAGAGCGCAAACGTCGCCGTCGTCGTAGCCGTCGTGGTCGTCGCAATACCGACGCCAACGCCGTAGCCGAGAACGAAGAGAACAACGAAGAAGGCAATACCAGCGCCTACGTTGCTCACGAAACACCTAGCTTCAACCCCGCTGCCCTGGATGCCCAGGAACAAGCTGCCGCCCAAACCGCAGCAGCCGAGCCTGAACAGCCACAAGCAGCCGTAGAGGCACCGGCAGCCCAAGAAGCCGCTCCTGTCGCCGTAGAGGCCTCTGAAGAAGCTCCTGCCGCTGCTCAAGCCGCACAACAAGCTGAAGAAGTCGCTACGACCCCGGTAAACGCTGTTGAAACCGCTCCAGCCCAGGAAGAAGTAGCCACTCCAGCCGTTCAGGCCGAAGTTGCTCCAGAAGCTCCAGCCGCAGAAGAAACCGTTGCTCCTGTGCAAGCAGAAGCTGCCGCCGAACCTGCCAAAGCAGAAGTGACCGAAGCTCAAGCTGAAGCTGTAGAAACAGCCGCAGCGCCCGCAGAAACGCAAGCCGCAGCAGAAACCCCAGCCGTTGAAGCCGCTCCAGTGGAAACTGCAGCCGTAGAAACCGCTACTGCCCAGGAAGAAGTTGCTGCTCCAGCCGCTCAGGCCGAGGTAGCGCCAGAAGCTCCTGCCGCTGAAGAAGCTGTTGCTCCTGCGCAAGCAGAAGTTGCTGCCGAACCAGCCAAAGCAGAAGCCACCGAAGCTCAAGCTGAAGCCGTGGAGACAACTGCTACTCCCGCAGAAGCACAACCAGCAGTTGAAGCCCCGGCCGTTGAAGCCACTCCAGTGGAAACCACAGCCGTAGAGACTCGCGTTGAGACTCAAACGACTGCAGCTGCAAAAGCCCCTGCTGCCGAACAAGCACAGAAGCCCACAGCCGCCCCTCTGGAAGCCGTACTGAACGCAGCGGGCATCGAACTGGTGGAAACCGTTCGCTCGGCAACACAGGACGACTACCAGCCCGCACCAGTGCGCCTGGGTCGCCCACGCAAGCAACGTGCTGCAGAAACCGAGAACAGCGAGCCGCTGCAACAGGTCGAAACGCAGTAAACAGCAAGACTAAAAACGCCGCCCTTTGGGGCGGCGTTTTTTTTTCCTCTCGTATCCATAAAGAGCAGCCATCCAGGCTCCTTCTCCCTCTTCTTGAGCCCTCTGCGATATTCCTTTTTTCTTGGTGTGGGGAGTACGACTCTGGGGCGAGTCAGGGACTTGGCCGCGGGCTATTGAACAATCCAGGGTGCAAGCCCAGTGCTGTTCGAGCCAGACGCTTGTACTTGGTCCGGGGGACCAAGTACCTGGCGAGTTCACTGGGCGCCTGGATTGTTCAATAGCCAAGGGTACCCGTGCGCAGCACGGGCCAAGGCCCCGCCCCAGAGCCGTACTCCCCACACCAAGAAAACCAAGCCAATCTCACCCTGAGGTCTCCACCCAGAAGCCTATGCTTCAATAACACAAACCTCTCTACCCAAAAAAACAGCAGCCCAAAAAAAACGCCACCTAAACCCAGGTGGCGTTCTTCTTTAGCAATTCCTTGGCAATCAAGAATGCCGCGACACAGCCTCAGCCGGCTGACGAGTCAGCAAAGCCAGCAACTCGGCCAGCTCACGCTGCAGCTCGCGACGATCAACCACCATATCGATAGCGCCCTTCTCCAGCAAGAACTCGGCACGCTGGAAGCCTTCGGGCAGTTTCTCGCGCACAGTCTGCTCAATCACGCGAGGACCGGCAAAACCGATCAAGGCATTAGGCTCGGCAATCACCACATCGCCCATAAAAGCAAAACTGGCCGACACACCACCCATGGTGGGATCAGTCAAAATGCTGATGAACGGCAAACCCGCATCCGACAATTCAGCCAAAATAGCCGTCGTCTTGGCCATCTGCATCAGAGAGAACAAGCTCTCCTGCATACGCGCACCACCCGAAGCGGCCACGCAAATAAAAGGACTGCGGTTGGCAATAGCCGCCTGCACACCACGTGTGAAACGCTCGCCTACCACGGAACCCATGGAACCGGCCATGTATTCAAACTCGAAGCAGGCCACCACGGCAGGCACAGACAGAATCGTGCCGCTCATGACCACCATGGCTTCAGTTTCGCCCGTCTGCTTGGCCGCCTCGGAAACGCGCTCGGTGTACTTACGCGAATCGCGGAACTTCAAAGGGTCCATAGGACGGGTGTTGGAACCAATCTCGGTCTGGCCTTCAGGGTCCAGCAAGGACTTGATCCGGGCACGAGCACCAATGCGCATGTGATGGCTGCATTTGGGGCAGACGTTCAAGGTGGCCTGGAGATCTTCCTTGTAGAGCACAGACTCACACGACGGACATTTCACCCACAGCCCTTCGGGAACGCGACGGCTGCTTTCGGGGTTACGGTTAATTCGCGGCGGGAGTATTTTCTCGATCCAGCTCATTGTTAGATCCTGTTTTCGCCTGGCCGGCACCCGGCCCACCAAGCTCTTTATTCTGAAAAAAAGCGCCTGTTCCTAAAGAACAGGCAGATGATTCTATACGCGGAATAGGTATTTAGGCTAATTATCCAGTGCCTGACGTATCTGTGCGAGCCATTGGCTGGCTGCTGCAACCGCAGCCGCATCCATATCCTTTTGCTCTTTGCCAGCGTTCTCCTGCACAGCCTGTTCCATGGTCTGGATCAGCTTGGAGCCAATGACAACTGCATCCGCACTACGGGAAATAGCTTTGGCGCTTTGCGCGTCCCGAATCCCGAAACCCACTCCGACCGGAATTTTGACGTGCTGACGAATACGCTGCAAGTGTTGTTCCACATCAGCCACATCAATCTGGGCCGAACCGGTCACACCTTTCAGGGACACATAATACACATAGCCCTGCGCCAAAGCGGCTACCTTGGCAATACGCTCGTCCGTGGACGTAGGCGAGAGCAGGAAAATGGTATCCACGCCCTGCTCGGTCAGCAAACGGGTGAAATCCTCGGACTCCTCAGGTGGGTAGTCCACCGTCAGCACACCGTCCACACCCGCCTTGCCTGCCATGACAGCAAATTCAGCCTGACCGATACGCTCAATAGGATTGGCGTAACCCATCAGAACAACCGGCGTTTCCTCGTCGATCAAGCGAAACTGCTGCACAATCTCCAGCACTTTACGCAAGCCCACACCACGGCTGATGGCACGTTCAGCCGCTTGCTGAATCACCGGGCCATCGGCAGTGGGATCAGAAAACGGCACACCCAATTCAATGACATCTGCCCCGGCCTGACGCAAGGCATGCATCAAGGCCACGGTAGCGGGCACCGAAGGGTCTCCGGCCGTAATATAAGGCACCAGGGCACAGCGCCCGTTCAAACCTTCAAACGTCTTTTTCAGACGCACATTACTCGACATATCCGTTCCCGATTGCTTACAGAGTCAAGCCGCCGTACTCGGCGACCGTGTGCATGTCCTTATCACCGCGACCAGACAAACTGACCAGGATGATTTTATCCTTGGGCAAAGTCGGGGCAATGCGAGCCGCATGCGCCAGCGCGTGCGAGGACTCCAGCGCGGGCATGATGCCTTCGATGCGGCAGCAATCGTGAAACGCTTTCAGGGCGTCTTCATCGGTGCAGGTGGCGTATTGCGCACGGCCACAATCTTTCAGCCAGGCGTGCTCGGGACCCACACCGGGGTAATCCAGGCCAGCCGACACCGAATGCGTAGGCATGACGTTGCCGTCATCGTCCTGCAGCACATAGGTACGGTTACCGTGCAGCACACCCACCATGCCCTTGTTCAGGGAAGCCGAGTGCTCCAGCGTATCCAGACCGCGGCCAGCCGCTTCCACTCCGATCAGCTCCACATCCTTGTGCTCAATGTAGGGGTAGAAAATGCCCATGGCATTGGAACCACCGCCCACCGACGCCAAAACGTAGTCCGGCTGACGACCGGCGTCCTGAGGCATTTGCTCCACGCACTCGTCACCGATCACGCATTGGAAGTCGCGCACCATCATCGGGTAAGGATGAGGGCCAGCCACCGTGCCAATGATGTAGAAGGTATTGCTGATATTGGTGACCCAGTCGCGCATGGCTTCGTTCAGCGCATCTTTCAGCGTGCGCGAACCGGATTCCACAGGAACGACCGTCGCACCCAGCAACTTCATACGGTACACATTGGAAGCCTGACGGCGTACGTCTTCGCTACCCATGTAGACCACACACTCCAGACCATAGCGGGCGGCGACCGTAGCCGTTGCCACGCCGTGCTGGCCTGCACCGGTTTCCGCAATAATGCGTGGCTTGCCCATGCGGCGAGCCAGCAAAATCTGACCGATACAGTTGTTGATCTTGTGTGCGCCAGTGTGATTGAGATCTTCGCGCTTGAACCAGATCTGAGCTCCACCTAGTTGCTCCGACCATCGACGGGCATGGTACACGGGGCTGGGACGACCGACAAAATGCTTGAGTTCGTAGTGAAACTCGCGCAGAAACTCAGGATCGTTCCGATACTGTTCGTAGGCTGCTTTCAACTCGTCCAGGGCGTGGACCAGCGTTTCAGCGACAAACGAACCACCAAACTGACCAAAATGTCCATCCGGGTCGGGCAAGGTATAGGTTTTCAAAGCTCGCTCTCTTGATTGACAAGAACAATCGCGGGCACAACGCCCGCGAGGTTTAGGTTTACCGATTTTAGCAGTTCAGGACGAGTAGCGGCGGGCGCTGACGCCCGATAACTCGTTCAAGGCCGCTAAAGCCTTTTGAATTTGCTCGCCATCACGCACTTCAATAGTAAATATCATGCGCGTCAACGAGCGGCGACTCAAGGTGTTGATACCCGTTACGTTCAAACGCAGGCGGGCAAACACTTCCGAGAGATCACGCAAGAGGCTGGGATGCTCCTGAGCCTCAATGGCCAGATCCACGGGATACTGAGTATCCCCCGTATCGCCCCAATCGACGCTAATAGCCCTTTCAGGTTGTCGATCAGCCAGTTCCTGGTAGGACTTGCAGTCGGCACGGTGTATGGACACTCCCCGGCCACGAGTCACAAAACCAGCAATCAGATCAGGGGGTGCGGGACGGCAGCAACGGGCCAGTTGCGTCATTAGCGAATCTACACCCACCACCAGCACGCCGCTTTTCCCGGTCTTGGAAACACTTTCCCGGGCCGCATCAAACACACGCTGTACGGGCTCTTCCTCCTGCACATCCTCACGGAACAAGGCATCCACCTGGCGCAGGCTGAATTCATCCTTGGCCACGGCAACATACAGGTCATCTGCCTTGGCAAAGCCAAGCTGTTGCGCCATCTGCTCCAGATTCACGGCCGTACGACCCAGCCGTTGCAACTCTTTTTCGACCATGCTCTGGCCTTGGGAGATGCGCTGCTGCAACTCAATCGCGTTGAACCAGGCGCGCACCTTGGAGCGCGAGCGTGGGCTGGCCAAAAAGCCCAACTGCACGTTCAGCCAGTCACGCGATGGACCGCCGGATTTGGCCGCCACAATCTCTACCGTCTGACCAGTCGACAAGCGCGTGGACAAAGGCACCATCTGCCCATCAACCCGCGCACCCCGGCAACGATGGCCCAGATCGGTATGCAGGTAGTAGGCAAAGTCCACCGGCGTCGCCCCCACAGGCAGCTCGATAACCCGAGCCTGCGGCGTCAGCACATAAATATGTTCGTCTTCCTGAGCCTTCAAAGGCCTGGCAACAGCCGGTTTCTTGCTGGCAACGGGCTCTACTACCTTTTCGGAAGCCGAATCTTTGCTGCTGTCTGCTTGCAGGCCAGGCTCGGTAGCGTTCGAGGTGGACGCCTCCCTGTCCCAGGCCAGCAATTGACGCATCCAGGCGATCTTTCTATCGTCCTCACCATCGGCCACCTGCTGTCCGCCTTGGGCTCCAGCCTCCTTGTAGCGCCAGTGGGCAGCCATCCCGTATTCCGCGAACTGGTGCATGTCGCGCGTGCGGATCTGAATTTCATAGCAGCGCCCCTGTGCATCCGCAATAACGGTATGCAGGGAACGGTAGCCATTGGGCTTGGGCCGGGAGATGTAATCGTCAAACTCCTCGGGCACCGGCGTCCACAGCGAATGCACCACCGCCAGGGTGTGGTAGCAGCTGCGCTCGTCATCAACAATGACACGCAAGGCGCGCAGATCAAACAACTGATCGAAATCCAGATGCTTGTTGCGCATCTTGTTCCAGATACTGAAGATATGCTTGGGCCGCCCTGAAACCTCAGCCACGATATGCTCGCGTTTCAAGGCTGCCAGCAGTTGGTCGCGCACCTGACTGATCAGGATTTCGCGCTCTACGCGCTTGTCTTCCAGCTTACTGGCAATATTCTTGTAGACCTCGGGATTCAGAAAGCGAAAGGCCAGATCTTCCATTTCCCACTTGATCTGCCAAATCCCCAAACGATTCGCCAAGGGCGTATAAAGCTCCAGCGTTTCACGCGCAAACTCGACCGGGCAGACGGTCTTGGACTGCCGATACCAGCGCAAGGACTGCAGGCGCGAAGCCAGACGCATCATCACAATGCGCAAGTCAGCGGCCATTGCCAGCAGCATCTTGCGCTTCATTTCCTTTTGATCGCCCCCGCCTGTCTGCTCCTTGGCCTGGCCTGTCAGCGAACCCAGACGGTACAAGGCGCGCGAGCCACGTACCAACGTCATGACTTCGGCACCAAAGGCTTTCTGAACCGGGTCCTGCTTGACCTCCGGCCCAGGAGCAGGAGTGACGGCCAGCAAGGCGCTGGCACGGGTTTGAGCGTCCACACCCAAGCCAGCCAAAATAAGCGCTACCTGAGCGCAATGGCTATCCAAGGGTTCGCCGGTACTTCCGGCCAGATCCAGCAAAATAGGCCCCGCCCAGTCGGCAGCCGCCTGCAATAGCGTACGCCCTGCTTCATCCAGTCCGTGGCTGGCTTGCGCGAACCATTGAGGATTGAAGGCCGACTCGGCCATAGGGGGAGAAGCGGTGTGATTCATGTGGATTACGTCGATGTGGCCACTCAGCGCTGAAGTGGCTCTCTATACTGTAGACGCTAGTCTATCACCGCGAGTAAGAGCTTATGAGTCTGAACACATGCCGCCAGCTTCTGTTGATTTGGCACTCCCGTACCGGCGCCGCCCGTCAACTGGCCGAACAGGCCGAGGAAGGCGCGCTGCAGGTCCTCAAAGAACTGGGCGAGACAGAGCAGGTCTGTATCAAACGCTTGCATTGTGATCAGGTGCAAGCACGGGATTTGCGCGATTCCCACGCCTATTTGTTCTGCGCGCCCGAGAATCTGGGCAGTCTGAGCGGTGCCATGAAAGAGTGTCTGGACCGGAACTACTACGAGGTGCTGGATCAACTCAACGGGCGTCCTTATTCCGCCCTGATCAGTGCGGGTAGCGACGGGCAAGGTGCGCAACGGCAACTGGAGCGGATTTGTACGGGCTGGCGGCTGGAGCTGGCCGCCCCCATCCGTATCTTCAATTTTCACGCCCAGACGCCAGAAGCCATTCTGGCTCCCAAGACCTTGAGCGAAGAGCAAATTGCCCAGGCTCGGGAAGCTGGAGGGCATTTAGCGGCTCTGCTGTGCCTATGAAAAAGCCCTTTGCGTGTGCAAAGGGCTTTGATTCAAACTTTTAGTGCTATAGCTTTATCGCTTTAAAACGATGCCACCCGCCTGAAATCACGAGCATCACTGACCACGATGCCCTTAGCTCCCCTACCCAAGCAGCATTTGCCTCAAGCAGCAAGGACCTCAAGAAGGGAAGCCTCAAGCTCTAAGCCGGAGGCAGCTGAAAAACCTGCCGCAAATACGCCAGATACGCCGGATCGTCGCACATGGTCTTTTCCGGAGCATCGGACACTTTTGCCACGGGCTGTCCATTGCAACGCACCATCTTCATGACAATCTGCAAGGGCTCATGGCCCAGGTCATTGGTCAGGTTGGTGCCAATCCCGAAGGACACCTTGCAGCGGCCGGCAAAACGCAGGGCCAGCTCAATGGCTTTGGGTATGGTCAAACCGTCAGAGAACACCAAGGTCTTGGTACGTGGATCGGTACGGTTGGCCTGATAGTGCGCCAGCAAGCGCTCGCCCCAAATGAATGGGTCACCCGAGTCATGGCGAGCACCGTCAAACAGCTTGCAGAAGTACATGTCAAAGTCGCGCAGGAAGGCATCCATGCCGTAGACATCCGACAAGGCAATACCCAAGTCACCGCGATACTCTTTGGCCCACACTTCCAGAGCAAAAATCTGCGAGTCACGCAAACGGGGGCCCAGAGCCTGACAAGCCTGCAAGTATTCGTGGCCCATGGTGCCCAGCGGCGTCACCCCATACTTCATGGCCAACCAGACGTTGCTGGTGCCCGCAAAGTGCGGCTTCATCTGCTCGATCATGGTAGTGACCACTTCTTCGTGCCACTGCTTGGAGAAGCGGCGGCGCGTACCGTAGTCAGCCACACGAAAGTCGCTCAGGGCCGGATCATCCACCACCAGCCGCATCTTGGACTGCAGACGCTCGCGCCCTTCTGCCCATGGCGGCTGCGGACATTCGTTGCGAAAGTAAACCTCGTTCACAATGGCCAGCACCGGGATCTCGAACAGGATCGTGTGCAGCCAGGGCCCCTGAACCGAAATTTCGATCTCGCCGGGCACATCACCGGCCTGCACCTGAATGCAGCGCTCGGGCAGGTGGAACAAGCCCAGAAAATCGACGAAGTCGCTTTTGATAAAGCGCAGGCTACGCAAATAATCCAGCTCGGCGTCTGAAAAACGCAACTGGCACAGTGCGTGAATTTCCGCCCGAATCTCGTCCAGGTACTGGCTCAAATTAATATTGGGAGTACGGCACTTATAGCGATACTCCACGTGCGCAGCCGGGAAATGATGCAAAACAACCTGCATCATGGAAAACTTGTACAGGTCCGTATCAAGTAAAGAGGTAATGATCATCACAAACCTACCGATTTTGATTGCGCAACCATAGCACGGGCGCCAGTTCTTGCGTACAGCTATCTAGCAGGTGAGCTATTGCGCCATCTCAATAAGCAAGAAGCTGAATATTCGTTAAAATCGAAAGATTCGATTTAAATCCCATTTTTATCGTTCAGGCCCTGTGCGTTGTCGCGCACCCCATCCACGGCCCTTTGCCGTGACTGACCGCCTTAGCGATACCGCAGGAGTGTTACTGAAATGACCCACGTCGTCACCGAAAACTGTATCAAGTGCAAATTCACCGATTGTGTGGATGTGTGCCCCGTCGACTGTTTTCGTGAAGGCCCGAACTTTCTGGTGATTGACCCGGACGAGTGCATTGACTGCGCCGTCTGTATTCCCGAATGCCCGGCCAATGCCATTTTTGCTGAAGAAGATGTGCCGCAGGATCAAGTTCCCTTCATCGAACTGAACGCAGAACTGACGCCTATTTTTGCCAGCATCAACCGCTCCAAGAAACCGCTGGAAGATGCGGACGACTGGAACGGTGTGGAGAACAAACTACAGTATCTGGAGCGCTAAGCCCTTCGCTCGCTCTATAGAAGTCCGACCCGGTGGCTGCGTTCCTATCCAGCCACTCTTGCGCCCAATCTCGCCTTTTGATAAAAAAACTTGCCGCACTGCAGCAAGGGAAAATCCCAAGTACAGAGGAACGGTAAACGTCGTATTGTTTCCCACAGGAATAAGCATATACATTCCTCTGTATCAAATTAGGCAACACCAAGGCGCACACTATGCTTTACGATCTGCACGAACTTCAGCGGTCCTTTCTGGCCCCGCTGGCTGCCTTTACCGGCACCAGCTCCCAATGGTTCTCCAACCCATACAGTCCACTGGCCTACACGCCCCTGTCGCGCCAACTGGCGGCGGCCTCTGAACTGGTACACCGTATCGGCAAGGATTACGAAAAGCCAGCCTGGGGGCTGAACGAAACCCGGATCGACGGCCAGACCATTGCCGTGCGCGAGGTCGAACACCTGAGCAAGCCCTTCTGCAAGTTGATCCACTTCGAGCGTGATCACCCCAAAGCCGCTCAGGACCCCACAATTTTGCTGGTAGCCCCTTTGTCCGGCCACCACGCCACCTTGCTGCGTGAAACCGTACGTGCGCTGTTGCCCGATCACTCCGTCTATGTCACCGACTGGATTGATGCCCGCATGGTGCCCCGTTCGGCCGGCCCCTTCCATCTGGACGATTACGTTCTGTATGTGCAGGAGTTCATCCAGGCGCTGGGCTCGAAGGTGCACGTCATGTCGGTTTGCCAACCCACAGTGCCAGTACTGGCTGCCGTCTCGCTAATGGCGACCCGCCGCTCGGCCGTAATGCCGCGCAGCATGATCATGATGGGTGGTCCCATCGACACGCGTCAGTCGCCTACGGAAGTGAACCGTCTGGCCACGACCAAGTCCTACTCCTGGTTTGAAAACAATCTGATTCATCGCGTGCCCACCAAGTACCCCGGTGCTCACCGTCGCGTGTACCCCGGCTTTTTGCAGCATGCCGGCTTTGTGGCCATGAATCCGGATCGTCACGTCAGCTCGCACTACGACTTTTATCAGCATCTGATCAAGGGTGATGATGACGACGCACAAGCACACCGCCGTTTCTACGACGAATACAATGCCGTGCTGGATATGCCTGCCGAGTTCTATCTGGACACGATCCGCATTGTGTTCCAGGAGCACCGCCTGCCCAAGGGCCAATGGCACGTGCATGGCGAACA
Source organism: Alcaligenes sp. Me129 (assembly GCF_050487245.1). Taxonomy (NCBI): domain Bacteria; kingdom Pseudomonadati; phylum Pseudomonadota; class Betaproteobacteria; order Burkholderiales; family Alcaligenaceae; genus Alcaligenes; species Alcaligenes sp. Me129. Next base: position 129,006 of record NZ_JBKQGX010000009.1, on the reverse strand, counting down.
GGTGCGCCCACAAGATATTGATGGTGTAGCCTTGTTCACCATTGAGGGCGAACTGGACGATATTTCCGGCCAGGGCCAGACCCACTCGGCTCAAGCGCTGTGCGCAAAAATCGCCCCTGAACTCAAGCAACAATTCACCGCACCCAACTGTGGGCATTACGGGATTTTCTCCGGAAGTCGCTGGCGCACGCTGATCTGTCCTAAAATCAGGGACTTCATCCGTCAGCACAACTGATATTTGGCTCAGGCCGTTTCTGACGGGGCCAGTTGGCCCCGTTTTTGCATTCATGTCCGACACCTTAATACGGCGCATTGACGCCCTGCTCCCTCAAACCCAGTGCACCCGCTGTGGTTACGACGCCTGTCTGCCCTATGCCCAAGCCATCGCGCTTGAGGGCGAGGCCATCAACCGCTGCCCGCCAGGCGGGCAGGAAGGCGTACAAGCCCTGGCCGAGCTGCTGGGTCGTGAGGCCCTGCCCCTGGATCCGTCCTGTGGCGAATTCACCGGCCCCAGTCGGGCGGTGATTATCGAAGAACACTGTATTGGTTGCACCTTGTGCATCCAGGCCTGTCCGGTGGACGCCATTATTGGCGCCAACAAGCTGATGCATACCGTGCTGGCCGATCGCTGCACGGGCTGTGAGCTCTGTGTACCACCCTGTCCGGTGGACTGCATCAGCATGGTGCCCACCGACGACTGGAGCGCCGAACAGGCCGCTCAAGCACGTCTGGATACCGAACAGCGCCGGGAGCGCCTGCTGAATCGCCACAAGGAAAGCTCGGATCTGGCGGCCCGTACCCTGGCCAATAAACCCGTTCTGGCCAACAATGCCGATCAGGCTGATAAACGCGAGGCATCCATCGCCTCTGCCCTGGCTCGCGCCCGTGCCCGCCGTGCCAGCAAGACTGCAAGCGGAACCACACCATGAACGCTGCCAAGCGCTACGAGATTTTCAGTCGTTTTCAGGCTGCCAACCCCAAACCCACTACCGAACTGGAATACGCTGACACCTTTCAGCTGCTGATTGCCGTGATTTTGTCGGCTCAGGCCACTGATCGCTCCGTGAACCTGGCCACAGCCCGATTCTTTCCCGAGCATGGCACACCCGAAGGAATTCTGGCCATGGGTGAAGAAGGCTTGCGCGAGGCCATCAAGACCATCGGTCTGTACAAGACCAAGGCCGCCAATGTCATCAAGACCTGTCAGATGCTGCTGGACTTGCATCAAGGCAAGGTTCCCTGTGATCGCGCCGCTCTGGAAGCGCTTCCCGGTGTAGGTCGTAAAACTGCCAACGTGGTCTTGAACACCGCGTTTGGCCTGCCCACCATTGCGGTAGACACACATATTTTCCGTGTCGCGAACCGCACCGGCATTGCGCCCGGCAAGAACGTGGTCGAAGTGGAAAAGAAGCTGGAGAAAGTCATACCCAAGCCTTTTTTGCTGGACGCTCACCACTGGCTGATTTTGCATGGCCGCTACATTTGTGTAGCCCGCAAGCCCAAGTGCCCCCAGTGCGGCATCTCGGATTTGTGCGACTTCAAACCGAAAACCGTTAACACTTAAGTAACACATACCCGGTTTAACAACATTTGTTTACCAAACAGTGCATTAAACCGGACCATCCTATGACAAACCCGCATAGTTTTGCTTCGTCGGCGCTTCCATACTGAAACGCATGAAGGACTCTGCCTATAGTTTGCTGGCGATGGAATCACCGCGGTAAGAGGCAAAGGACGCGTAACGGGTTCCTGCGCCGACCAGCCAACGTACAGGCCCATATTGACGACTCACGACAAGGAGCGTTCTCATGACACGGGCTGCCCTGGATATTGAGAATCTGTACGCCTGGCACCGAGAGTTCCCGCTCTTGCGCGGTTTGAATTTGCAGGTCGCTTCCGGCGAAATCTGCACTGTCTTGAGCCGCAACCGGGCCGGCCGCAGCGCCATGCTACGCGCCATCGTGGGTTTAACGGATAGCCGCCGCGGCTCCATCCGTATCCAAGGCACCGAAGCCATTCACCTGAACCAGCATCAGCTGGCAGATCTGGGCGTGGGCTACAGCCCCTACGAACAAAGCATTTTTACCGGCTTGAGCTGCGAGGAAAATCTCCTGCTGCCGCCTGCTATAGGAACAGCCCTGGGTGGTGGAATGTCGCTGGTACAAATCTATGAACTATTGCCCAGTCTGGAGCAGCGTCGCCACCATATGGCTACCCACCTGTCTACTGGGGAACAAAAGATACTAGCGATTGCGCGCTTGCTGCGCACGGGTGTGAATCTGCTGCTTCTGGACAAGGTATCCGAGGGCTTGGCCCCGGTGCAGGCCCAGACACTGAGCAAGTTGATCTGCACGCTGCGCAATGAGGGCTACACCATTGTGCTGGCCGAACAATGCCCACATTTCTCGGCAGAGTTCAGCGATCAGTTTCATGTGCTGGAACAAGGGCAAATTATCGAGCGATTCAGCCGCAACGAATTAAGCCATAAATACGAAGCCCTGCACGCACTCCTGAATGTATGAGCACTTGATTCGCCAAGCTCCAAACCTGCGTCTTCCCTCTGCTTGTCCTTGACTGGAAGGCAGGTACAGGATCCTAATAAACAGGCATCCCGAAAAGTGGAAAAACGCCCAGAAATAACCGGGCAGGTTCCAAGGCTTTCCATTTCCGGGCTGTAACCAGGTGATGCTAAAAACAGACATAGCGGCCAAATTGGCCCCGCATGAATTCTGCTTACTTGATCTACAACAAGGTCAGGCGGCCAACTACCTCTGAAGCTTGCTTTGGATCAAATCCGCAGGCCCAGCCCTCATGCACTCTGTAGGCTTTACACACACCTACGGAGCTCCTATGAAATCCCGCCACTTGATTCCAGGTCTGCACCTGTCCTTGCTTGCTGTTGGACTGGCCGCTGTTTTGTACGCACCTCAAGGCCAAACACACGAAGCGGGTGATTTCTTGCTCAAAGGTGGCGTGACCTGGGTATCCCCAAAATCCAATAACGGCTCTGTGGCTGATGGCACCGTCAAGCTGGACGTAGGCAATAATGCCCGCCCCAGCTTCTCGCTGACTTACATGGCCACCCGCAATATTGGTATTGAGCTGCTGGGCGCTTTCCCCTTCCAGCACAATATCGATAGCAATCTGGGTCGTATCGGCAAGACCAAGCACTTGCCCCCAACCCTGAGCCTGCAATACCACTTCCTGCCTGACAGCGACTTCCAGCCCTATGTGGGCGTGGGCGTGAACTACACCATGTTCTTTGACACCGAGTCGCGCGGTGCTCTGGCGGGTTCCGACCTGAAGCTGAAAAACAGCTGGGGTTTTGCAGCCCAGGTCGGTGTGGATTACAAGCTGGACAAGAACTGGTTCCTGAATGCTGACGTGCGTTACATCAGCATCCGCCCAGACGTGAAGCTGAACGGCCAGTCCATTGGCAAAGCCAAGCTGGACCCCGTGGTTGCCACCATCGGGGTCGGCTACCGCTTCTAAGCGCTGGCTTCTTCCTGCTCGCGTTTGCCCTGCCCCAAGCCCAGATAGCTTTCTATCACTCGGGGATTATGAGCCAGGTCAGACGCGGGCCCTTGCAGCACCACATCGCCCGTCTCCAGAACATAACCGTAGTCAGCCACTTGCAAAGCGGCACGAGCGTTTTGCTCGACCAGCAAGATAGCCACGCCGGTACTGCGCAGTCGGGCGATGATCATGAAGATCTCCCGCACCACACGCGGCGCCAGGCCCAGACTGGGTTCATCCAGCATCAGCACTTTGGGTTGCGCCATCAAGGCACGACCTACGGCCAGCATCTGCCGCTCCCCGCCTGACAAAGTCCCTGCCAGCTGTGTACGACGCTCTTTCAAGCGTGGAAACAAGGTGTAGACCTTGTCCATGGTGTCGCGCCAACCGGGATGGCGGGCACGATACAGGCGAAAACCGCCCAGCAGCAGATTGTCTTCTACTGTCATGCTGCCAAACAGCTCGCGGCGTTCTGGCACCAGGGAAATACCGGCCGCAACACGACGCTCCACTTCCCAATGGCTGATCTCCTGCCCTTCGTACTGCACCGAGCCTGTGCTGCGGCCCACGCTGGGCAAAGAACCCATCATGGAATTGAGCAAAGTGGACTTACCGGCGCCGTTGGCACCAATCACGGTCACAATGCTGCCGGCACGCACGTCCAGGCTGGCACCCATCACGGCACTGACTTTGCCGTATTGAGCCGCCAGATTGTCTACCTTCAGAATAATGTCTTTCGATTGTGCCGAACTCATAGCGCTGCTCCTGCCGAGGCGGGCTCATTGACCTGATCCAGATCCAGGTCGTCATCAATACCACCCAGGTAGGCTTCCAGCACGGCTGGATTTTCCTGAATTTCCTTGGGCAAACCTTCGGCCAGCTTGGTGCCAAAGTCCATGACCACCAGCTTGTCCGTCAAATTCATGACAAAGTCCATGTCATGCTCCACCAGCAGAATGCTCATGCCTTCGCTACGCAGCTGATCCAGCACTTTGGCCAGTTCCTGCTTTTCCTTGTAGCGCAAGCCGGCAGCCGGTTCGTCCAGCAGCAAAAGCAGCGGATCAGAAGCCAGAGCACGGGCAATTTCCAGAATACGCTGTTGGCCCAGGGCCAGATTGCCCGCCTCTTCGTACAGGTAGTCACCCAGACCCACACGCTGCAGCTGAACAGCCGCTTCGTGCAACAGCTCGGCTTCGCTGCGACGCTCGGTATGCAGGACGGCGGACACCACACCGACATTCCGACGCAAGTGAGCGCCCAGTGCCACGTTCTCCAGAACCGTCATGGTAGGCAGCAATTGCACGTGCTGGAAGGTACGACCCACGCCCAGACGAGAAATCTCGCGTGCAGGTTTGCCATCAATCCGCTGCCCCAGAAAGCTGACCTGACCACTGGTGGCCGACAGCACGCCGGTAATCAGGTTAAAGGTCGTGCTCTTGCCCGCACCGTTAGGACCGATCAGGCCCATGATCTGACCTGCATTCAAGGTGAAGCTGATGTCATTCACAGCAACCAGACCACCGAACTCCTTGCGAATCTTGTTCACTTCCAGAACCAGCGAACCGGCCTGCGGACGCTCACGCTGAGGCAAAGCCTCGGCTTGTGGGGGAGCAGCCTGATGACGCTTCTGTGCACCGAAAACCTGTTCCCACGCCTTGTGCAGAATGGGCCACAAACCGTCGCGCGCGTACTGCAAGATCAGAACCATCAAGATGCCGAAAACAATCAGTTCGAAGTTGATGTCGGTATTGAGCAGCTTGGGCAACCAGTTCTGCAACTGGTCTTTCAGGCTCAGCACCAGGGCCGAACCCAGAACGGCACCCCAGACACTGCCTGCTCCGCCCAACACGGCCATGAATAGGTATTCAATACCGTAGTTCAAACCGAAGGGGCTGGGTGAGACGGCGCGCTGGTAGTGCGCGTAGAGCCAACCGGACACACAAGCCAGCAAAGCGGCGTAAACGAACACGATGACCTTGTAATTGGCCATGTTCACACCAAAGGACTCGGCCATGCCGCTGCCGTGCTTCAGAGCGCGAATAGCACGTCCGGGACGGGAGTTCAGCAAGTTACGCGTACCCCACATGGCCAGCAAGGCAAAGGCCCAGATCAGGTAGTAAATATCCCGACCGGAGGACAGGGAAATACCGAAGAACTCCAAAGGAGCAATACCGGAAATACCATCGTACTGCCCCAGGAACTCCAGGTTACCGAACAGGTAGTACAAGGCCAGGCCCCAGGCCAAGGTACACAGGGGCAGGAAGTGACCGGACAAGCGCAGTGTGATCGCGCCCAGAATGTAGGCCACCATCATGGTAATGGCCATGCCAATCAGCAGATTGAACCAGGGCGACCAGCCCAGGCGAGCCGTCAGGTACGCCGTAGTGTATGCACCCAGGCCCACAAATGCAGCCTGACCAAAAGAAGTCAGACCACCCACGCCAGTCAACAACACCAGACCCAGCACGACCAAGCTGGTCAAACCAATATAGTTAAGCTGGGTAATCCAGAATTCGGGCGTTGCGCCCAGCTGCGGCAAAACCAATAGAACCGCAATAAATAGTAGCGTCAGCCAGTGTCTCATGTGATTTACTCCTCATCATCCACGTGCTTGCTACCGAAGGAGCGCCACAACAACACCGGTATCACCATGGTAAATACAATAACTTCTTTGTAGGCACTGGCCCAGAAAGAGGAAAACGCTTCCAGAACCCCCAGGAACAAGGCACCCAAGAGGGTGACGGGGTAGCTGATCAGGCCGCCAAAGATTGCAGCCACAAAGCCTTTAAGACCAATCAAAAAGCCCGTGTCGTAGTAGATGGTCGTTACAGGCGCAATCAGCATGCCTGACAAGGCACCGATGGCCGCAGCCAGAGTGAAGGTCAGGGATCCGGACATATTGGTACTGATACCCACCAGACGGGCACCACGACGGTTCACCGCCGTGGCACGCAGGGCGCGACCGTAAAGAGTCTTACCAAAAAAGCCCCACAAGGCCAGAATCAGGACCACGCAGGCGCCCATCACAAAGAAGGTTTGAGCGGACCAGCTCACTGCACCCAGGGACACTTCACCTTCCATGAAGGGAGGCGTGCGCCAGCCTTCCGGACCGAAGAACACCAGGCCCAGACCCGTCAGCGCGAAGTGCACGGCGACCGAGGTAATCAGCAGCACCAGCACACTGGCTTCGGCGATAGGCTGGTATACCAGGCGGTAGACCATAGGGCCCAGAGGAATCACCACCGCCAGCGAGAACAGCACGGCCACCCACAATGGCAGCTCCGAGCTGACAATGGCGGGAGCGGCAAAGTAAACCGCGACAGGGATCACGATATTGACCAGAAACTTGCGGGGCATGCCGGCCAGGCTGCGGCTGCGCAAGGCAGAGAGCAACTCCAGCAAGAACACCAGCGCACCAGCGATCAATAGCAAAATAACGGTTCCCGGCATGCGGCCATTGACCACAAAGGCCAGGGTCAAGGCGCCAAAGGTGACGAACTCACCTTGCGGGATAAAGATAACGCGGGTAACCAGGAAAACCAGAACCAGGGCGAGCCCGAGCAAAGCATAGATGGCGCCATTCAATATGCCATCCTGCAACAAAATTAAAGCGATGGTGGTATCCATGTCGGACAACATCCTGTACAACAAAAAGGGCAAAGGGCTTACGGCAAACGCAGGCCTGTAGCGGGAACGGGTGCCAGGCTCAGCCAGCACCCGCCTTGGAAAAAACCGGCTCTTGAGCCGGTTTTTGCCTGTCAGATATTACAGATCAGGCTGATACGTCCATTTACCGTCGACCACTTTCACAATCACGTGGGCACGCTTGTCCAGACCGGCGTGGTCCGTTGCAGACATATTGAACACACCTTGGGAAGCAGCCAGTTCCTTGGTTTGCTCCAGAGCATCACGCAGGGCTGCGCGGAACTCGGGGGTACCTGGCTTGGCGCCGGACTTCAGGGCTTCCGGAATGGCTTCGGTCACGAGCAGACCGGCATCCCACATATGGCCACCAAAGGTATTGATGGAGCCAGCGCCGTATTTGGCTTCGTATTTTTCCTTGTAGTCCATGGCGGTCTTTTTCACCGAGCTGCTGTCAGGCAGTTGTTCGGCAACCAGCAATGGACCGGCTGGCAAGATCATGTCGTTACAGTCTTTGCCACACACACGCAGCACGTCGCTGTTGGCGGCACCGTGTGTCTGGTAAATGATGCCAGCGTAGCCGCGACCTTTCAGTTCGCGCTGGGGCAAGGCAACAGGGGTGCCGGAACCGGCGATCAGAACGGCATCAGGCTTGGTGCCCAGCAGCTTCAGAACCTGACCGGTCACGCTGGTGTCGTTACGGCCATAGCGCTCGGCGCCCAGCACTTTGATGCCTTTGGCTTGAGCGGCTTCGGTAATCACGTTCAGCCAGCCGTCACCGTAGGCGTCGTTGTAGCCGATAAAGCCCAGGGTTTTGACGTTCTGCTTGACCATGGCATCGGCCAGAGCACCGGCCATCAACTGGTCATTCTGAGGAGTCTTGAACACCCAGGTACGGGCGCCTTCCACAGGATCAACAATCTTGGCGTTGGCAGCCACACTGATCATGGGAGTCTTGGTTTCGCCAGCAACGTCCACCATGGCCAGGGAGCCAGGCGTCACGGAGGTACCGATCACCACGTCGACCTTGTCGTCGGTAATCAGCTTGCGCATATTGCGTACGGCCACGGTGGTATCGGTAGCATCGTCCAGAACGATGTACTCGATTTTCTGGCCGGCCACTTCAGTAGGCAGCAGGCTGACTGTATTGCGCTCAGGAATGCCCAGCGAGGCCGCCGGTCCTGTCGCTGCCACCGTCACACCCACCTTGATCTGCGCGGACACGGCCACGGGCAGGCTCAAGGCCAGGGCTGCAGCCAATGTCGTCAGGCGACCAGTAGTAATGCAGTTCATCCTTTTCTCCCAAATTTTGTTCATTGTTGTGGACCGATTTAACGGTCAAAAAATCGTAATACAGATAATCACCAGCACATACCAGAAACGTATCAAGTCACGAGAATTTCAGATATTGGTGTTTACCTTAAATATTAAAAGTTTAAATAGTGCACTAACTAAAGTGATAGCTCACTAATTAAGTGCCCTGTACCGCGATTTTCTTCACTGGAGAGCCCACTGGAGGTCAGGAAGATCTGCACTTTGGAACCCTCTGTTCCAAACGCACTCTAATTGTCGATTACTATGTAGGACTGCACCTCCTGTAGGCATTGAACTGTTTTTCATAAGGCAGCACACGTGGAAAAAGTACGTAAAACAGACGCTGAGTGGCGCGCCCAGCTCAGCCCCGAAGAATTCTATGTCACCCGTCAGAAAGGGACGGAGCGCCCCTTTACCGGCCGCTACTGGGACACCACCACGCCCGGCATCTACCGCTGCGTCGGCTGCGGCACGCCCCTGTTTGCCTCGGACACGAAGTTTGATGCCGGTTGCGGCTGGCCCAGCTACTTCACGCCCCTGAACCCGGACAATGTGCGCGAGGAGCTGGATACCAGTCACGGCATGCGCCGTACCGAAGTGCTTTGCAATGTCTGCGATGCTCATTTGGGGCACGTCTTTGAAGACGGTCCCCCACCCACTGGGCTACGATATTGCATTAACTCTCTATCCATGACTTTTGAACCCGAAGCATGAAGAAACTCTTATTTGATCTATTCCCGCTCGTACTGTTCTTTCTGGCGTTTCGCTTCTCCGACATTTATGTCGCCACCGGCGTGGCCATGGCCGCCTCGGTCCTGCAGATACTGTGGCTGAAGCTCACCAGCAAGGCGATCGAGACCTCGCACTGGATCAATCTGGCCGTCATTGTGGTCTTTGGCGGTGCCACCCTGTTTTTCCACAATGATGTCTTCATCCGCTGGAAACCCACGGTGCTGTACTGGATCTTTGCTCTGGTACTGCTGGGCGGACGTTACCTGATGCATCGCAATCTGATGCAAAAATTCATGGGCACCCATCTGGTCTTGCCCGGCCATGTCTGGGACAAATTAAACCTGGTCTGGGCAAGCTTTTTTGTCGCCATGGGCCTGGTCAATCTGTACGTTGCCTTCTCGGGCCACTTTACCGAATCCCAATGGGTCAACTTCAAGGCTTTCGGCCTGCTGGGTTTGATGCTGGTGTTTGTCGTTGCCCAATCCTTGTGGCTGGGCCGCTACCTGCAAGACTCTTCCGACAACTCCACTCCCCCAAAATCTTGATTTCGCCATGACAGACGCACTTGCTTCCCTGATTCACGAACGGCTCCAGGCACTGGAGCCGTCGGAACTGGACATCATCAATGAGTCCCATCTGCACGCTGGCCACGCCGGTGCACAAGGTGGTGCAAGCCACTTTCGGGTGATCATCGCCTCGAAACAATTTGATGGAATTTCAACACTGGCACGACACAGACTTGTGTATGATCGCGTCCACGATCTAATGCCTTTCCCGATTCACGCATTGGCTATTCAAGCCAAAACCACCGCTTAAGGATGCTCATGAAACGTATTGCCGCATTTGCCCTGACCTGCGCTATGGCTGCTCCCGTCTATGCACAGACGATTGCCACCGTAAACGGCAAAAACCTCACGCAAAAAGACCTGGATCAGTTCGTCGCCGTTCTGGTCGAGCAAGGCGCCAAGGACTCGCCCGAGCTGCGTGAGCAAGTCAAACAGGAAATGGTCAACCGTCTGGCTGTGGTGCAAGCCGCTGAAAAAGCCGGTATCGACAAGACCAACCAGGTTCAGCAAGAGCTGGAACTGGCCCGCCAGAGCATTCTGGTCCGTGCCCTGATGGCTGACTACCTGAAAAAGAACCCCGTCACCGACGCCGACCTGACCAAGGAATACAACACCATCAAGGCGATGGAAGAAGGTCAGCAGGAATACAAGGTGCGCCACATTCTGGTCAAGGACGAGGCTGCCGCCAAAGATTTGCTGGCCAAGATCAAGTCCAAGAAAATCAGCTTTGCTGATGCCGCCAAGAAAGACTCCATCGACACCGGCAGCGGTCAGCAAGGCGGCGATCTGGGCTGGGCTCCTAGCTCCACCTACGTGCCCGAGTTCGCTCAGGCTGTAGAGAAGATGAAAAAAGGCGAGCTGAGCGCTGCGCCTGTGCAGTCGCAGTTTGGCTGGCACATCATCCAGGTGGACGATGCTCGCCCTGTGACCTTCCCCGCCATGGCCGAAGTGAAGCCTCAGCTGGAAGAAATGATGCGTCAGCGCAAGCTGGCCGAGTACCAGCAAAAAATCCTGAAAGAAGCCAACATCAAGTAATGGCTTTGCAGGCCGCTTTATCATCCCGATAAGGCGGCTTGCAGGAAAAACAAATATGGCGCCTCAATGGCGCCATATTTGTTTGTTGTGCAGGTCGTTCATGCGGTAATTAAAAGCCCAGATCACTGCTGAACCACCACCAGGACTATTCAACGCGCATTAAAACAAAAGGCAGTGCGTGCTTAGCGCACTGCCTAAAAGTCGAAAAATAGCTACCAGAGCAAATATCCTGCTGACTCATAGACTCTTGGCAAAAAAGCTAAGCCTGCAAGGTGGCAAAACTTCACTTCTTCCCCCTGCGCTATTCACCCGCCAGTAAAGCCAGGAACTGGGCTTCGTCCAGAATAGTCACGCCCAACTCCTGCGCCTTGGTGAGCTTGGAACCCGCCTCTGCACCTGCCAGCACATAGGCCGTCTTTTTGGAAACCGAGCCACTGGCCTTGCCCCCTGCTTCCAATACACGGCGTGTAGCTTCGTCCCGGCTCATACTGGGCAGCGTACCCGTAATGACCACCGTTTTGCCCGCCAGCGGCAGATTAGCGCTATTGGCGCGGGCTTGCGCCTGTTGAGGAGTCACCCCAGCCGCCAGCAGCGCATCCAGGGCCTCACGATTATGCGGCTCCTGGAAAAAGTGCCGTACGGAAGCTGCTACAACCGGGCCCACCTCATTGACTTGCAGCAGCGCTTCTTCATCAGCCTGCTCCAATGCCTGCAAGGAGCCAAAATGCTGTGCCAGATCGCGCGCCGTGGTCTCACCCACATGGCGAATGCCCAAGGCGTAAATCAAGCGATTCAAAGCCGGCTCGCGCACCTTATCAATCGCCTCGATCAGATTCTCGGCCGATTTGCGTCCCATACGCTCCAGTAGCACCAACTTTTCGACTTGCAGCTTGAAGATATCGGCCAAGGTATGCACCAGCCCGGTTTCCACCAACTGATCCACCAGCTTTTCACCCAAGCCTTCAATATCCAGCGCTTTACGGCTGGCGGCGTGAATCAGGGTTTGCTTGCGCTGGGCAGGACAAATCAGACCACCAGTACAACGCCAGGCAGACTCTCCTTCCAGACGCTCCAGTGCCGACTGACAAGCGGGACACTCCTTGACCATCTCGAAAGGCACGCTGCTCTCGGGGCGCTGCTCCAACACCACAGCAACCACTTCAGGGATCACATCACCAGCACGGCGTACCACGACGGTATCGCCCGCTCGCACATCTTTGCGACGCACTTCGTCTTCGTTATGCAGCGTGGCATTAGTGACTGTGACACCGCCCACAAACACCGGCTTCAAACGCGCGACGGGTGTGACAACCCCGGTACGGCCCACTTGAAACTCGATACTCTCCACACGCGTCATTTCTTCTTGCGCGGGGAATTTATGAGCAACGGCAAAGCGCGGCGCACGGGCCACATAGCCCAGAACACGCTGCGCAGCCAAGGAGTTGACCTTGTAGACCACACCGTCAATTTCAAAGGGCAAACCGGGACGACGTTGCTGGGTTTCACCATAGAAATCCAGCAGGCCCTGCACGCCCTTCACGACTTTACGGTCGCGGCTCAACGGCATACCCAGGCTTTCCAGCCAGTCCATCATGCCCGATTGGGTATCACGAGGCAGTGCCTCGCCAGCGGGTTCCGCAAACAAGGCACTTTGTGGCTGATTCGCGGCAGGCATGGGGCTGACCTCACCCCAACCATAGGCAAAAAAGCGCAAAGGCCGTTTGGCAGTTATTTTCGGGTCCAGCTGACGCAAGCTGCCTGCGGCCGCATTGCGCGGATTCACAAATACTTTCTCGCCACGCTTGGTCTGGTTCTCGTTCAGGCGCTCAAAGTCCGCCCGGTTCATCAGAACCTCGCCTCGCACCTCCAGCACGGCGGGCAATTGTGCCGCATCGCCACGCAAGCGCAGAGGAATGGACTTGATGGTGCGAATATTGCTGGTGACGTCCTCGCCCGTGGTGCCATCACCGCGAGTCGATGCCTGTACCAACAGACCTTGCTCATAGCGCAAGCTGATCGCCAGGCCGTCAAACTTGTATTCGGCCAGATAATCTACCCGACGGTCCAGTCCCACCACACCTGCCTCGACCAGGGTAACGGCGACACGCTTGTCAAAGGCCTGAACTTCTTCAGCATCAAAGGCATTACCCAAGGACAGCATGGGGACAGCGTGCTGAACCGTATCAAAACCGTCCAGTGGCGCTGCACCCACACGCTGTGTGGGCGAGTCCGGAGTAATCCATTCCGGGTGCTCGGCTTCCAGCGCCAGCAGCTCGTTCATCAATGCGTCGTATTGCGCGTCCGAAATGCTGGGCGCATCCTGAACGTAATAGGCCCAGTTATGCTGGGCCAGTTCTTCATGTAACTGCTGTACTCGCTTCAAGCTCACGAAAAAATCCTGCCTGTACGTTCCTGGCCTGCTGTAAAGCCAGCCTGCTCCAGGCGTTCGTACAGATTACTTAGTTGTTCATCAATGTTTTGGTCGGTGCTCTCGGGCAAGGGGCGACCTTGATCATCCAGCACCACGCCGTCCAGACGGCTGGCCAGATCACGGGCCACCGTTGCCATGCGGCTGAAGGCATGATCGTCCGCAGGGCTGTTGGGCAAATCCAGCAGCAAGTCGATACGCTCAATGCTGGCCGACTGAATATCTTTGGGCTGGACACCATCGAACATGGCGGTGAAACGAGGCTGTCCCGAATCTGCCAACCAGGCCAGTTGCTGGCCAAAGGGCAGAAAGCCGGCATCCTTGACCATTTGAATCACGGACGAGGCAGGCATGGGGCCAGGCAAGCGCACCGACACGCCCACCAGGGCATCCAGATCAGCGCAGGTATTATCCAGGGCAGCCGCACGACGCAGCACATCATCCTGTTCCGGACCTTCTACCGAACCATCAAACTGCTGTGCCAGCGCTTGCGCAGCCATCCAGACCTGCGACCACTCGATCGCCGACAAGGGGCCACTACGGTTGGCCAGCAAAACGGCAATCTGCATGCTGGCGTAGGACTCGCCCGAACGCAGGCGAGCACGATGACCGCCCCCTTCGCATTCCGCGAAATAACGCACAGGCTTGGCACCGGTACGCGATACCGATTGCAAGGCCTGAGCCAGATCCTGAGCATCCACGGGCTGGCTGAAACTGATATCGATAACGGCCTCGGTCGTGCAGTCGGCCTCGGCCGCATCGTGCTCACCGTCAGCAGACGCAGAATCGCCGCCACGCGTCATGCTGGGCTCGCGGCGTTCCAGCTCGGTGAGCTGGCTCATCAAGGGATCGGTATCCCCATCCGGGAATTGGCTTTGCATCTGCTGGCGCACTCGGCGGTCTTGCCACCAGTTAAAGACCACCACGAGCAAGATGAGCAAAATGCCCAATAAAATCAGTGCGATTTGCAAATCACTCATTGTCAGTTCCGTCGAATCAACACTAGCGGATTAAAAAAAACAGGCTTACACACTGCTCATTTGCATGGCAGCGTCTACGTCCACTGCCACAATTCGGGATACACCTTGCTCTTGCATGGTGACCCCGATCAGTTGTTTGGCCATCTGCATGGCAATTTTATTGTGAGAAATAAATAAAAACTGGGTTTGGTCACTCATGCTGGCCACCAGATTGGCATAGCGTTCGGTATTCGCATCATCCAGTGGCGCATCCACCTCGTCCAGCAAACAAAAGGGTGCGGGATTGAGCTTGAAGAAGGCAAAAACCAGCGCTGTCGCTGTCAATGCCTTTTCACCACCAGAGAGCAAATGAATCGTGCTATTGCGCTTGCCTGGTGGCTGAGCCATGACCTGCACCCCAGCTTCCAGCACTTCATCGCCCACCATCGTCAGTTTAGCCTCTCCACCACCAAATAGCCTTGGGAAAAGCTCGCCAAAGTGCTGATTAACGATGTTGAATGTTTCCATGAGCAACTGGCGCGTCTCGCGGTCAATCTTGCGAATCGCATCTTCCAGAGTCTCGATGGCATCACTCAAATCTTTATGCTGAGCATCCAGATAGGTCTTGCGTTCCTGGGCCGTAGTCAGCTCCTCAAGGGCCGCCAGGTTCACCGGACCCAGGCCTTCAATCTGGCGCGAGATGCGCTGCACTTCAGACTGCAACCAGCCCACACGCTGCCATTCCGGTGTCTTTTCCTGTAACAAGCTCCACAGTTCGGAACGGTTTACCTTTCTGCTGTCCAGCTGTTCAGCAAACTGTTCGACCGCCAGACGCGACGCTTGTTCCTGCAACTGCAATTCAGTGACTTGCTCGCGCAAGGGTGCCAGATTCTTTTCGTTCTCGGCACGGGCCTGTTCATGCTCACGCAATTGGGCAGCCAGCGTATCGAGTTGAATTTTTGCCAGACGAACGGCTTCTTCACGTTCGGCACGCAACTCCAGGGCATCTTGTAAACCGGCTTGTGCGGCGGACGCATCCAGATCCAGCAGTTCGCCTTGCAAACCTTCCAGCTGACCGGCCGTGCGTTGTGCCTGCTCCTGCGCCAGGGCCAGATTGCGCTGCAGTTCGGCCATGCGCTGCACCAAAGCACGCTCGGCAAATTGGGCATCATGCACGGCGCGCTCACGCTCGTGTACGGTACGTCGGGCCTGTTCTGCCTGTTCGGCGCCCTTCTCGCCTTCCATCTGCGCTTCGGCAAACACGCCCTGATGTTCGGCCAGCTCTTCATCCAGCGTTTCAAAGCGGGCCTCGAATTCCTCGCGGTTCGCCTGCAGCTCTTCGCGCTGTACTGCCAGTTCTTCCAGCTCTTCGTTGATGCGGCTACCACGCTCTTGCGACTGCTGCGCCTGTTGGGCCAACTTGGAGTGCTCCAGCTGCACATCGTGCATCCGAGCTGTCAGCTCGCCCACGCGGGCTCGGGCCGGAACCAGGCCGTTACGCACTTGCTGCAAGGCCATTTCAGCCTGGGTGCTGGTATGACCCAGTTCATCGACAATCAGTTGAGCGCCGCGCAGCTCGCGCTCCAGATGAGCAATTTCCTGCTGACGTGCCAGCATCCCGGCTTGTTCGGAGTCGGGTGCATAAAAGCGAATGCTGTGCTTATCCACCAAATGGCCATCACGCACCACGATTGCCATTTGCTCTGTCAGTTGATCGCGCAAGCTCAGGGCCTGCTTCAAATCCTGACAGACATAAACCTGGTGCAACCAATTATCCAGCAAGCTGCGCAAGCCACCCTCTTGCTGTCGCAACACCGAAGTCAACAAGGGTAAATCCAGGGCAGGCTTGGCCGGCGCTCCCGCCTCGGGCAACTGATAAAAACTTAAACGGGCCGGTGGTGCATCACTGGCGAAAGCTGCGGCCATATCCAGGCGGCGCAGCTCCAAGGCCGTCATGCGCTCGCGCAGCACAGCCTCCAGCGCGGTTTCCCAACCTTTTTCCACGTCCAGGCTTTGCCATAGACGCTTCATGCTCTCCAGTCCATGCTTGGCCAGCCAGGGTTCCAGAGTTCCCTTGCGCGCCACATCCTCCTGCAAACGACTCAAGGCCAGATGACGTGCTTCCAGACGGGCCATATCCTGCCCGCCTTGCAAGGCTTGCTCCTGCGCCTTCTTGCGCTCCTCTTCCAGTCGAGGAAGCTGGGCCTCCAGATGCTGCATATGTTCCTGAGCTTGCTGCAACTGATTTTGCAGCATGTTCAGATCGCCTTGCAGGCGCTCCAGATTGTCCGGGTCCGGGGCATTGAGTTCGCGCAATTCCTGCTTCAAGCGCTCCTGACGCTGCTCCACACCTTGGATCTGACGGTCGGCATCACGCTGCGATTGCGCAGCCAGGGCCAAATTCTGTTCCAGACGCGCCAAAGCCATGCGCATTTCGTCCCGACGCTGGGCCTGTTCGCGTACACGCAGCTCCAGATCGGGCAAGGCGCCTTGCGCCTCCTCCAGCAGAATCTGTAATTCTTCCAGCTTTACCGCGGCTTCTTCGCGCTGCTGCTCACTGTTTTCCAGTTCTTGCTGGCAATGTTCTTGTTGTTCAATCCAGTCATGCTGCTGTTGTTCCAGTTGCTCACGGCGCTGCGCCATGCGGCTGCGCGAATCCAGCACGTGGCGAATTTCTGCTTCCAGGCTGGACACTTGAGAGCCCGCCTCATACAACTGGCTTTGCGCCAGATGCAAGGCATCGCCAGCCTGTAAATGAGCTTGTCGCTGCGACTCCAACGTGGATTCGGCATGCCGCAAACCGGCAATGGATTCTTCCAGCTTGGTCTGAGCCTGTTCAATCGCCAGGAAACGGGCTTTTTGATCGCTCTGTGCATTGGACTCTTTCAGCAGCCACAGCAGGTTTTGCTTGAGCTCACCGTCTTGCTGCAAGTCACGATACTGGCGCGCCACTTCAGCCTGCGCCTGCAATTTCTCCAGCTGCGCATCCAGTTCCCTTTGGATATCTTCCACACGCAGCAGGTTTTCGCGGGTATCGCGCAAGCGGCTTTCCGTTTCGCGGCGACGCTCCTTGTAGCGCGATACACCCGCAGCTTCTTCCAGAAACACGCGCAACTCTTCGGGCTTGGCTTCGATCAGGCGGTTGATCATGCCCTGCCCGATGATGGCGTAACCCCGCGCCCCCAAGCCCGTACCCAGGAAGATGTCGTGAATATCACGCCGACGAACAGCCTGATTGTTCAGAAAGTAGCTGCTGGTCCCGTCCCGGCTCAGGACACGCCGTACCGAGATCTCGGCATAGGTGCTCCACTGCCCCGAGGCCCGCCCTTCAGAATTATCGAAAACCAGCTCAACCGATGCGCGGCCCGCCGGTTTGCGTTGCGAGGAGCCATTGAAAATCACGTCCTGCATGGACTCGCCACGCAGCTCGGAGGCTTTGCTCTCGCCCAGCACCCAGCGCACCGCATCGATGATGTTGGATTTTCCACAGCCGTTGGGCCCGACAACGCCAACCAACTGACTGGGAGTTGGGATGGAGGTCGGGTCCACAAAGGATTTGAAACCAGCTAGTTTGATCTGGGTTAGACGCACAGGGTAGAAGTCAGCTCAGAAAAGACCAATTTGAACAGGCGCACAGGCGCATCTTGATCTGCCCGGCACCGCGAGTCGTATGATACCGCAGCACCTGCCACCCACAGCAAAACACGCCAAAAAACAAATGAAAACCACGGCACGGCTACTGGGATGATAAGGCAGTAAACTCCCCCTTGCCGTCAAGTCCTGTTTACCCTGCTTGGCAAGCAGGACAAGAGTGTCAGACAGGGCATTTACAATAGCGCTTTGCCAGCGCCCGCCCGGCCAGAAAATCCGCGCAGACAGATAGCCGCAATGAATTTCTGATACCACTGCCCCCGCAGTCCCTGTTATTCTTGCTCCCCATCTCTCTTCGTAAATTTCACACCGGCTCAGGCTTGGTCAGAAAAACCATGAGGAGCCGCCTTGAAAAAGCTCCCCAGGCCTGACACCTGGCTTTGATTCGTGCTCTGCAGTCCCGAGACTGCACCTGTGGGCACACGTATTCGGGATGTATTTTGAATAAAGGATTTTATCTGGTCATGGCCGCGCAGGCATTGTCGTCAGTTGCCGACAATGCCTTGCTGATTGCCGCCATCGCCCTGATCGCTGACCTGCACGGACCTATCTGGATGGTCCCCATGATGAAATGGTGGTTTGCGCTGTCCTACGTGCTATTGGCCGCTTTTGTAGGGGCCTTTGCCGACTCGTATCCCAAGGGCCGGGTGATGTTCGCCACCAATGCCATCAAGCTGATAGGCTGTATGTTGATGTTCTGCCACCAGTACTTTGGCATGAACGACTCCCAGCAGCTGGTTCTGGTCTTTGTCTCCTACACCCTGGTAGGTATCGGTGCTGCTGCCTACTCTCCCGCCAAATACGGCATCGTCACCGAAATGCTCAAGCCCGAACAGTTGGTCAAGGGCAATAGCTGGATTGAAGGGCTGACCGTTCTGTCCATCATCGGCGGCACCGTGCTGGGCGGCATTCTGATCAACCCGTCGATCGCCAGTTCGCTGGCCGAACACCCCCTGATTGCACCTTTGGCCCAGACGCGTGCCGAAGTCGCTATCTTGCTGATTTCCTTTATCTACCTGTCGGCAGCGCTGTGCAACCTGCTGATTCCCCGCACCAATATCGACTACCCGCCCCAACAAAAGAACCCCATTCTGCTGCTCAAGGAATTCCGTACCTACGTACATATTCTGTGGCGTGACAAGCTGGGCCAGATCTCGCTGGCGGTAACCACTTTATTCTGGGGGGCCGGTGCCACACTGCAATTCATTGTGATCGAATGGGGCGCTCAACATCTGGGCTACCGTCTGGACCAGGCCTCGGTGCTGATGGGCGTAGCCGCATTGGGTACGGTCTTTGGCGCCGTTTTTGCAGCCCGCGTTCCCCTGAAGAAATCACTGGCCGTTCTGCCAGTGGGCGTGGCAATGGGCTTTGTGGTTCTGCTCATGCCCTTGGTACACGAGAAATGGGCGGTCTACACCCTGCTCATGGGCATTGGCGGCTTGTCCGGCTTTTTCGTCGTTCCCATGAACGCCCTGCTCCAACATCGCGGGCACGTCATGTTGTCGGCCGGTCATTCCATTGCCGTGCAGAACTTCAATGAACAGCTGAACATTCTGTTCATGCTGGCGCTGTACAGCCTGCTGTTATGGCTGCGTTTGCCCATCAACTACATCATTGTGTTCTTTGGCCTGATGGTA
The DNA here is from genome assembly GCF_050487245.1 of Alcaligenes sp. Me129. Taxonomy (NCBI): domain Bacteria; kingdom Pseudomonadati; phylum Pseudomonadota; class Betaproteobacteria; order Burkholderiales; family Alcaligenaceae; genus Alcaligenes; species Alcaligenes sp. Me129. Next base: position 109,526 of record NZ_JBKQGX010000009.1, on the reverse strand, counting down.
GCGTCCTTGATGACGGTATTCATCATCTGGAAAAACGCCAATCTGCGCGCGCACCCCGAGCTGGAAGCCTGCATAGGCCAGGAAGGTCATGGGCAGGCCTTGACGGCCAAGTAAGGGACAGCCCCGAAAAAGGCACTACACCCCAAAAGTTGGACTTGAATCCAATCTTTGGGGTGTTTTTCCATAATGACGTTTGACGAGGCAACTCAGCGCTAAAAGCCACCTGCAAGAACTGAGATCAGGACTGGCCCTGCAACTCGCGCAGCAAGGACAAATCCCGCCAGGCATTGGCTTTGTGCTGCGGGCGCAGCAACAGCGAGGCAGGATGGTAAGTCACCACCAAAGGCAGGCTACGACCCTGGGCATCGGTATACGTCAGGGCCTGGCCCCGCAAAGCCTCCAGATCTTCATCACGACCACTTAATGCCACCGCCGCCAAATGGCCAACGGCCAGCAAGCGACGTGGCTGTACCAAGCGAATCTGCGCATCCAGAAAGGCCCGACACGCGGCCAGCTCCTCTTGGGTAGGTGGACGGTTGCCCAAGGGGCGGCATTTCACCAGATGCGTTTTATAGACCGAAGCATCAGGAATCGCGCTATTGAGCATGGCTTGCAAAAGCAGCCCGGCTTTGCCGTCAAAAGGCTGGGCGCTGCGATCATCACTGGTGCCCGGCGCTTCACCAATAATCATCCAGTCCGGTTCAGACAAGAGTTCTGAACCAAATACCACTTGAGCGCGGCCCGTATGCAAACCGCATTCCTGACAAGCCTGTACCTGCTCCAGCAAGCTGGCCATATCCTGGGCTTTTTCGGGCTGAATCAGTACAGCAGGCCGCTGCACCACTTCCTCCACAGGAGCCGCTGCAACAGGTCGAGCGCCGGATTTACGCAAGACCGCCAGCGCCTGATCACGCGCCGACATGGCATCAGTAGCCGCTGCGGGAGCCGAAGCAGGCGCAGGGCTGCCTGCATCATCCAGATTTCGGCCTGCAAACTGAGCCGTCTGCGGGGCCGCTGCAGCCTCTTGCGCAGGGGCCGCTGCTATGGCTGCGGATTGCCCAAGCGGCTGTGCCTGCGGCAGACGCGCCAGAAAAGCACGCTCCAGCCCCAACTCCAAAAGCCAGGTGCGCTGCAAAGGAGAGATAGGCTGAAAATCGATCATGCCCCAGCCCTGCTGGCCAGGTTCAGACTCATCAAGACCGCGTCTTCACGCTGTCCATCGCCCAGCGGATAGTAGTTTTTACGCAGACCATCCGCCTTGAAACCGTACTTCTGATACAGACCAATAGCTGGCGCATTCGAGGCCCGCACTTCCAGAACCACGCGCTCCAATTGATGCTGACGAGCCCACTGCAGGCCGTCATCCAGCAATTGCCAAGCCAGACCGCGCCGCTGCTGTTCGGGGGCCACCCCAATCAGCAAGAGTTCGATCATATCGGGGGCTTGCAGCCAGATGGCATAGCCTTGCACCAGGCCTTGTTTGTGAATGATTCGGGAGCAGTACGCGCTATTGCCCAGGGCATCCGTGAAGTTGCCTGCCGTCCAGGGATGGCTTTCCACACGACGCTCAATATCCAGCACAGCGGACACATGCCCGGCCTGCATGGCTTCAATTTGCAGAGGTTGATCCAGAGCCGCAGGGTTTCCGCCCAGGCCCTGCTCACGCTCCTGGATGGTGTAGGCGACTTTCTCGCGCACATACAGCGGCATGGCCAGATCCGGGGAGATCCCCCGTCCTTCATCCAGATCATGCAGAGCCAAATGCGCCACGCTGGCACCTGTTGCACGCCATGTCTGGCCCACTTCCCAACCCTGTGCGAGCACAGCTGGGGCCAGATCAGGAAACTGCTCCAATGCGTCACCGACGACTTGAATAGGCTGCTGCTCTGCGATCAAACCCTCAGCCTGCAAACGGGCGATCCAGGTAGTGACCTGCGCGGCATCCAGCAAGACCGGGCTTTGCAGCACAGACCAGGACTTCTCAGCTGTCCAGCAGTACACAGCCGCGTAGACCTCTTGCATGCGCGCATCCTGTGCCACCACATAGGCTGTGCCCTCTACAGGCGTACCGCAAGCAGCAGCCGCCAATAAGGACGAGACCGGCAGCACCGGCAAGTCCAAGGCAAAAGCCATACCTTGAGCTACACCACAGGCCACGCGCAGGCCGGTAAAACCGCCAGGGCCTTGGCCGAAAGCAATCGCCGTCAGAGCGTGCCTGTCCAGACCGGCCTGCTCCAGCAGTTGCTCGGCCATGGGCAAAAGGCGTTCGGCATGATCGCCAGTCCCCTCGTGGCTCAGCTCCACCAGCGAAATACCCGCTTGGGTGCGAGACAACAAGGTCAGTTCACAGAGATTGGAGGAAGTCTCCAGGGCAAGAATATGTGCATCCATCGCGCTATTTTAGTTTAAGCAGACTCAAAATAGGCAGCTCCCTGGGATCGGACAAGGACAAAGCAGTCCATCATGGAATTTCGGGTGTATTTGCCCTCTGGCCGCTCTTTTTTTGACCTGACTCAAGCCGGGCTGTCAAACTGTTTGCCACCATATAATCTTCTGTGAAGCCAGTCCAAATCCGCTGCAAGGCGCATAAATAGTACAAAACGCTTAATGTGTAATATTTTTCTACACCCCCCTATACGCGGTTTCTGATGCCTGTTACATTTTCGCTATGAATACGCCGACCCCCCCCCTCACCCGCAAAATCCTTGTCGTTGACGACGATCCCCGGCTGCGCGATTTATTGCGCCGCTACTTGTCTGAACAAGGGTTCAACGTTTTCGTCGCCGAAGACGGTAAAGAAATGGCCAAACTCTGGCAACGCGAGCATTTCGATCTGCTGGTACTGGATCTGATGCTGCCAGGCGAGGATGGCCTGTCCATCTGTCGTCGGCTGCGCGGCGGACACGACAACACCCCCATCATCATGCTCACTGCCAAGGCCGAAGAAATCGACCGTATCGTGGGCCTGGAGATGGGTGCCGATGACTACCTCATCAAACCTTTCAACCCCCGCGAACTGCTAGCCCGTGTCAACGCTATCTTGCGACGCCGTGGTACCGAGGAACACCCCGGCGCACCTAGTCAGGAAAATGAATCGATCGAGTTCGGCCCCTATGTGCTGAACCTGTCCACACGAACACTGACACGCAACAACGAAGTCGTCCCCATCACAACGGGCGAGTTCTCCGTGCTGAAGGTGTTTGCCCGTCATCCCAAGATCCCCTTGTCGCGCGACAAACTGATGGAACTGGCGCGTGGCCGCGAATACGAAGCTTTTGACCGCAGCCTGGACGTGCAGATTTCGCGTCTGCGCAAGCTGATCGAACCCAATGCCTCCAAGCCCGTGTTCATTCAAACGGTCTGGGGTCTGGGCTACGTTTTTGTTCCAGACGGCGGTAACTGACCTTGTCTTCCGGTCAGCAAGAAGGGCGGCCCGCCGTGGCCGCCCAACGCCGAGCAACAAAAAACTCAAGTATCCGGCTGGGTTTATTCAGCCGGTCTTTTTTATTGCTCGCAGCGTTGATGCTCGTCAGCCTGGGTGCCTGGCTGCAAGTATTCTTCAGTATGGAAGAAGGCCCACGCGCAGCCCAAATGGCGCAGCGCGTGGCGTCCATTGTCAGCATCACCCGCTCGGCCCTGGTGTACGCGCCCCCGGCGGTACGCCCTGCCCTGTTGCTGGATCTGGCCACCAAGGAAAGTCTGCGCGTGCAACCACGCGAGAACACGGACGAACTGGAACCCTTGCCACGCTCCAACTACTGGCAGCACGTCTCTACCGAAGTGCGTGGCGCACTGGGCAGCCAGACTTTGATCATGTGGTCGGTCAACAGCGTGCCGGGCATCTGGGTTTCCTTTGATATCAATGAAGATCAGTATTGGCTGGTCTTTGATCGCGAACAATTAAGTCTGACTGCCGGCGTGGAATGGCTGGGCTGGGGCGCTACCGCCTTGCTGCTGGCCTTGATTGGTGCCGCTGTCAGTGTGCGTTTCGTGAACCGGCCTTTGGCTCAGTTGGCCAAAGTGGCTCAGCAACTGGCCCGTGGCGAAACCCCCAGTACCCTGCCTGAAAAAGGTCCGGTTGAAATCCGCGACATGAATATTGCCTTTAACCGCATGGCGCGCGACATTCGCCAGACGGAGGCCGACAGGGAAATCATGCTGGCCGGCATTTCGCACGACTTGCGCACACCGCTGGCGCGCATGCGTCTGGAAATTGAATTAAGTCAGGTATCGGACGAAACCCGCGCCGCCATTGACGAGGACCTGGCACAGATTGACCACAGTATTGGTCAACTGATGGAATACGCCCGCCCCGCTGCTGCCGTTCCTGAACATGGCATTGATGTTTCCGCCGTGCTCAATGATGTCTACGAACGCGAACGCACGCATACCGAATCGCTGGGTGGGATTTTGACAGCCTCCGTCGAACCCAATCTGTATGCCCGCATCAGCGCCCACGACTTGAAGCGTATCGTCTCCAACCTGATCGAAAATGCCCGTCGCTATGGACGCAGTCCTGAGGATGATCGGGCACGCATTGAGCTGTCGGCGCATCAACATGGCAATATTCTGGTGATTGCCGTCAAGGATCAGGGAGCCGGTATTGAAAAAGGCGATATCCAGCGCCTGCTGCGCCCCTTCTCGCGCGGCGTCTCTGCACGCACAGGCGTCAGTGGCGCAGGCTTGGGACTGGCTATTGTGGAGCGCTTGCTGGGACAAGTTGGCGGCCACTTCGAGCTGGTCAGTGCTCCGTCCGAGGGCTTGACCGCGCGCATTCAATTGCCCCGCATCCGCGCCAGTCGTAATGCGCCTGGAACCCAGGGCGATAAAGACACCAAAGCCTCCTGAGTACCATGAGCCTTGGGCAGGGGACAGCCCTTGCCCAAGGCCGGACTCAGCCCCGCAGTCAATCAAGCACGGTACAACAAGGCAACTGAGGTCACCGCAATCCCTTCCTGGCGCCCCACAAAGCCGATCGCCTCGTTTGTTTTTCCCTTGATGTTCACACTGCCGGGTTCCAATTGCAGATCGGCCTCGATATTGGCCACCATCGCCGGAGCATGTGGTGCAATCTTGGGTTTTTGCGCATGAATCGTGGCATCCACATTGCCTACCAACCAGCCAGCCGCACGTACCTGCTCATAAGCATGGCGCAGCAGCACTCGACTATCGGCCCCCTTGTATTTTGGGTCCGTGTCCGGAAAGTGACGACCAATATCTCCCAGGCCTGCCGCCCCCAGAATCGCATCGGTAATCGCATGCAGCAAGGCATCAGCATCCGAATGCCCCATCAGGCCATGCGTATGCGGAATGGTGACGCCGCCCAAAATCAAAGGTCGGCCTTCGCACAGCACATGCACATCAAAACCTTGTCCTACGCGAATCGGCATGCTCATAACCATTTCTCCATCAATTCAAAATCTTCAGGCCAGGTGACTTTAAAATTCCGCGCCGAACCCAATATCAATAAGGGTTGGCTGCCCGCCAACTCCATGGCGCTGGCCTCATCCGTCACCGCAAAACCCTGTTCTTTAGCCGCTAGCAGAGCCTCACGCAGAGTATGGGCAGGAAACAGCTGGGGAGTCTGCGCTAACCACAGTCCATCTCTGTCCACTGTTTCCTGCACCGCGGCTGGCTCGGCAGGCGTTGCGCGCTTGACGGTATCAGGCACGGGTAAAGCCAGCAAGCCACCGCGTTGCGCCTGCAAGCAGGCATCAATCAGCCGCGCCAAAGCCTTCCTGGGCAAACCGGGACGAGCAGCATCGTGAACCAGAGCCCAGGCTTGTTCGTCCTTATCCAGGCTCTGCAAGGTATTGAGCACTGTTTCTGCCCGCGTTTCCCCACCACAAGGCAGACAAATCGTGCGCGGCAAACCTTCCAGTGCGGCGGCGGCCCAGGTATCACCGGGGGCCACGGCCACCCGCACCTGGCTGATGCGCTCATCAGCCAGCAAAGCCTGTACCGAGCGGCGCAACATGGGCTGCCCACCCAGCAAACGGTATTGCTTGGGCAAGCCTTGCGCCTTCGTGGCAGAATCCAGGGCGCGCGAGCCAATACCGGCGGCTGGAACAATTGCAATCAAGGTAGTCTTCATAGGTGGGTGATTTTATAATGACAATCCTGATGGAAACCGAAAAACAGCACTCCCTGTCCCTGCCCAGCACCCAAGATGTGCTGGCTGCCTTACGCCCCGGTCAACGCTACTCGCAGCCCATGCCCCCCGGCTCGGGTGATGCCTGCCTGATTGCCGACCTGGCCCGCCAACATAAAGCGCCTATTCTGGTGCTCTGCGCCGATCCCTTGACGGCCCAAAGGCTGGCCGAGGAGATCCTGTTGTTTGGCCCCGCTCTGCGCGTGCGCCAACTGCCGGACTGGGAAACACTGCCGTACGACAGCTTCTCTCCGCACCAGGATCTGATCTCCGAGCGTTTGCGCACCTTGCATGCCCTGACCATGCACGAGGTCGATGTACTGACGGTCCCCGTCACCACCGCCTTGTATCGTCTGGCACCGCCCTCCTTTCTGGCCGCCTACACCTTCTCATTCCGCCAGGGCGACGAGCTGGATGAGGCGCAACTGCGCGCCCAGTTGATGTTGGCCAACTACACCCATATGACACAGGTCAGCGCTCCAGGCGAATTCAGCATTCGCGGTGGCCTGATTGACCTGTTCCCTATGGGTTCAGTGCTGCCTTACCGTCTGGACCTGTTCGACAACGAAATTGAAAGCATACGCAGCTTTGATATCGACACCCAGCGCAGCCTGTATCCGGTCAAGGAAATCCAGCTGCTACCCGGCCGTGAATTCCCCATGGATGAAGAGGCGCGCACGCAATTCCGGGCGCGTTTCCGCGAGTTCTTTGAGGGCGATCCTTCACGTGCCCTGCCCTATAAAGATGTAGGCAACGGCATTGCCTTTGCCGGTATTGAATACTATCTGCCGCTGTTCTTTGAAGAAACGGCCACCTTGATGGACTATGTGCCCCAAGGCAGCCTGGTCATTACTCACGGGGATGCACAAAACGCGATTGGCCGCTTCCAGAGCGATACTCATAGCCGTTTTTCCTTCCTAAAGAACGACCGTGAACGCCCGATTCTGCCGCCAGAAAGCCTGTTTTTGTCAGACGAGCAGTTTTTCAATGGCATCAAGCCTTTCAGCCGCCTGAGCCTGAGCGCACAGGCTGACAACCAGCCTATCGCTCATCCCGATTTCGAGCCTTTGCCTGTGGTCGCGGTGAACCGACGCGACAAGGATCCATTGGCTCAACTGCGGCAAGAAGTGCTGGACCCGAAAAACCGGACCGTGCTGTGTGCGGATTCGGCAGGTCGTCGGGAAACGCTGCTGCAGATGCTGCGTGAACATGATCTGTCACCCGCAACAGACTGTCAGAGTCTGGCCGATTTCCTGGAGTCAGACGCGGCTTTTGCCCTGGTCGTCGCACCTTTGTCGCGTGGCTTTGCCTTGGTGCATGACAGCCTGAGCCTGCTGACTGAAAACGACCTTTACCCCACCCAGACTCGCACCCAAAGCAGCCGTCGCCGCAACGAGCGCAGCAGCGATGTGGAAGCCATGGTGCGGGATCTGTCCGAACTGCGTGAAGGCGACCCCGTCGTTCACGCCGAGCACGGGATTGGACGCTACTGCGGCCTGAAAGAAATGGACCTGGGCGAAGGCCCGGTCGAGTTCCTGCACCTGGAATACGCCAAAGGCAGCACTTTGTATGTGCCCGTAGCCCAGTTGCACGTGATTGCCCGTTACAGCGGTGCTGATCCCGAGCATGCACCTTTACACCAGCTCGGCTCCGGCCAATGGGATAAGGCCCGCCGCCGCGCAGCGAAACAAGCACGTGACAGCGCTGCGGAATTGCTGGCCCTGTACGCTCAGCGCGCCGCTCGTGAAGGCTTCAAGTTCAAGCTGCCGCTCAATGACTATCAAGCCTTCTCCGAAGGGTTTGGCTTTGAGGAAACACCGGACCAGGCTGCTGCCATTGAAGCCGTCGTGAACGACATGACGTCCGGCCAGCCTATGGACCGTCTGGTCTGCGGGGATGTGGGCTTTGGTAAAACCGAAGTCGCCCTGCGTGCCGCCTTTCTGGCCGTGGCCAATGGCAAACAGGTTGCCCTGTTGTGCCCAACCACTCTGCTGGCCGAGCAACATGCGCAGACCTTCTCGGACCGTTTTGCCGACTGGCCTATCCGTGTTGCCGAACTGTCCCGCTTCCGTTCGACCAAGGAAACACAGGCCGCGATTGCGGGCCTGCGCGATGGCAGCGTAGATATTGTGATTGGTACGCACAAAATCCTGTCCTCGGATGTGCGTTTCAAACAACTGGGTCTGGTCATCATCGACGAGGAACACCGCTTTGGTGTGCGCCAGAAAGAGGCCTTGAAACAGCTGCGTGCCGAAGTCGATATCCTGACCCTGACCGCGACACCTATTCCACGCACCTTGGGCATGTCCCTGGAAGGCATACGGGACTTTTCCGTCATTGCAACGGCACCGCAAAAACGTCTGGCGATCAAGACCTTCGTGCGTCGTGAAGATGGCAGCACCATACGCGAAGCGCTGCTGCGCGAATTGAAACGCGGTGGTCAGGTCTACTTCCTGCATAACGAAGTCGAGACCATTCACAACCGCCGTGCCCGTCTGGAAGAACTGGTGCCAGAAGCCAGTATTGCAGTGGCCCACGGCCAAATGCCGGAACGCGAACTGGAAGCCGTCATGAAGGGCTTCTACCAGAAACGCTACAACGTACTGCTGTGTACCACGATTATTGAAACCGGCATTGATGTACCCACGGCCAATACCATCGTCATCCACCGTGCGGATCGCCTGGGTCTGGCTCAACTGCACCAGCTGCGCGGACGAGTGGGTCGATCCCACCACCAGGCTTATGCCTATCTGCTGACCCCTGGCGAGGATGCCATCACCAGCAATGCGAAAAAGCGGCTGGAAGCCATTCAAGCCATGGAAGAGCTGGGTGCAGGCTTTTTCCTGGCCATGCACGATCTGGAAATTCGGGGTGCCGGTGAAGTGCTGGGCGAATCCCAATCCGGCGACATTCAGGAAGTGGGCTATTCCATGTATGCGGATATGCTCAACACGGCCGTCAAAGCCCTGAAAGCGGGTGAAGAACCTGACCTAGACTCGCCCTTTGCCTTGCAGTGCGAAGTGAATCTGCATACTTCTGCGCTGCTACCAGCCAACTACTGTCCGGATGTGAATGCCCGTCTGGGCCACTACAAAGCCCTGTCACACGCCCGTACCGAAGACGACCTAATCCACATCCATGAGGAGCTGATCGACCGCTACGGCCTGCTGCCAGAAGCCGGCGAGAACCTGCTAGCCGTGCATCGCTTGCGTATCAAGGCCGAGCCTCTGGGTATTGTGAAAATCGATGCCAGCGAAGCTCAAGCGACGATTCAGTTTTCCTCCAAGCCCAATGTGGACGCGGTCAGCATTATTGAACTGGTGCAAAAGAACAAGCAGGTACGCCTGGCTGGGCCGGACAAGCTCAAGGTTGAAATTACCAAAGGCGAGGAAATCAAGAACCGTATTCAAGCCGTGCGTAATGTCTTGAACAGCTTGCGCAAAGAGAAGTAAGCCTTAACAACAAGGCTAGGATATAAAAAAGAGCGCTGCCCAAGGACAGCGCTCTTTTATTTTTGACAGCCAAACTCCTGCCTTGTGCGTTTACGCTGGTGAGCTTGAAGGCCTATATACAGACCAACTCTTGGTAAGCCTTGAGTTTGGGGCGCCCACCTTCATTCTTTCGCCAGACTACGCTGACGATCCGCCGACATCAAACGTCCAGGCGGAACCAGTTCAACACGGCATCCAACGGAGAGTGATTCAAGGCAAAGCTGGCTTGCTCCTGCACCACCGGCTTGGCACGATAAGCCACCGAGTACTTGGCCTTGGACATCATGGGCAAGTCATTGGCCCCATCTCCAATCGCAATACACTGCTCTGGACCTGCACCCAGCTCAGCCGCCAGTTCCTGCAGGAAACGGGCTTTAGCCTGACCATCTACAATTGCGCCCAACACTTTACCGGTCAGCTTGCCGTCCACCACTTCCAAGGTATTGGAGTGGGCGTAGCTCAGACTGAAACGGTCTTTCATGCGCTCGGTGAAGAAGGTGAAGCCCCCCGACACCAGCAAAGTTTTCACCCCGTGGGCATGGGCCGTCGCAATCAAACGATCCGCACCCAGGTTAGGCTGCAAGCGCTCTTCATAGACGCGAGTCAGATCGCTGACCGGCACACCTTCCAGAAATGCGACACGGCGATTCAGACTCTCGGTGAAGTCCTTGATTTCGCCGCGCATGGCCGCTTCAGTAATTGTGGCAACCTGCTCCTTGCGGCCAGCCATATCAGCGATCTCATCAATACACTCGATATTGATCAGCGTGGAATCCATGTCCATTGCCAGCACACGCATTTCTTTCAGGCGATCAATCTGCTCCAGAAAAGCAAAATCCATCGCGCCGGTCTTGCACAGGGCCTGCACCTCAGCGCGTTGCGTAGCATCTGCACCCAGCAGGCGCACGGCGGTAGGACCCAGCTCCTGGACTCCATCGGCCTGCACCACTGCCGCAATTTTTTCGATGATGGCGCTATCCAGGCGCGGCCCTTGAAGAATGAGATGAGACATCAGATCGTCCACAAAGCAAGAAAATACAGCACAGCCACTGTGCCAAAAGACGATTATTGTAGCCTGCTGCAGCCCGGGCACGGCCCTGCCAACAGGCGACAATGTCAGTTTTCAGCCTGAACTCATCCTGCTACGATAAAAGCTATCGCGAAATGACCGAGGACGCCCTCCATGTACATCTGGCCCAACAATACCTTGCTGGATCTGCTCCACATCGAACATCCCATCGTTCAAGCCCCTATGGCCGGCGCCCAAGACAGCGAACTGGCCATTGCCGTTGCTCGTGCTGGCGGTCTGGGCTCTTTGGCCTGCGCCATGCTCAGTCCGGAGCAGATTCGGGAACAAGTAGGCTTGTTCCGGCAAGCCGTATCGGCCCCTATCAATCTGAACTTCTTTTGTCATGAAGACCTGCGCCTGGAGCCAGAGGCTCTGCAAGAGTGGCGTCTGCGCCTGATGCCTTACTACCAGGAATACGGCCAGGACCCCAATCAGGAATTGCCCAAAGCGGCACGCGCGCCCTTCTCCAGTCAGCATGCAGAATTGGTCGAAGACCTGAAACCCGAAGTCGTCAGCTTCCACTTCGGCTTGCCCTCCCCCGAGCTGGTCCAGCGTGTGAAAAAAGCCGGTGCCCTGGTCATGTCCAGCGCTACCACGACGGCTGAGGCGGTCTGGCTGCAAGAGCACGGCGCCGACATCATCATCGCCCAGGGTCTGGAAGCCGGTGGCCACCGAGGCATATTCCTGGACGATAAAGTGCATACACAAGTGGGCACCATGTCTTTGGTTCCCCAGATTGCCGATGCCGTCACTATTCCCGTGATTGCAGCCGGTGGTATTGCCGATGGACGCGGTATTGCTGCCGCCCTGGCCTTGGGCGCCAGCGCCGCTCAAATTGGCACGGCCTACCTGTTCTGCCCTGAATCCAAGATCACTCCACTGCATCGCGAAGCCCTGTCCAATAGTCGCTCGGACGGCACAGCCTTGACCAATCTGTTCTCCGGCCGCCCTGCCCGCAGTATCCGCACTCGTCTGATGGATGAAATCGGTCCTTTAAGTGCCAGCGCTCCGGTATTTCCCCATGCGGGTTCGGCTCTCAGCCCGCTGCGTATCGAAGCCGAAAAACAAGGCCGTACCGAATTCAGTTCTCTGTGGAGCGGACAAAGCGCTGCCTTGGGTCGTGCCCTGCCTGCCGAACAACTGACGCTGGTTCTCGCTCAAGAAGCTCAGGGCGTCTGCAAGCGTCTGGGCGTGGCTGGCGCTACCCATGCCCCCCTGGACAAACCTTGATCGATTCTGGGGGCTGCACACGCGGTATGCAGCCCCTCACATGGGTCAAAGCCCGCCGCTGACGGCATGACACAGACATTCAGGACAAAAAAAACCTCGCAATCTTGCGAGGTTTTTTTCATGCATTCAGCACTATTCAAACTTGCCCTTGGGGTGGCGCATCAAATAGCGATACACAAAGCCGGGGTACGCCATCACCAAGAATAAAGCAAAGGTAATGGTGTAGAACACCCAAGTCTGCTTGAACGGGTTACCGATGCTGGCTTCAAAAGCAAAGCCGAACGCACCCATAATCCCGTAAAACGCACAGACTTCCAGAAGGCGAGAAAAAAAGCCTTTGGAAACTTTCTGATGGCGAGAGCGCCAGGCCGGGAAATAAAACATGGCTCCCACCAAAGCCAGACCCAAAAACAACTTGCCCAACATGACTGGCAAGGAGCTCAGGCCGGAGCTGGAGGCAATCACCGTGTAGATTCCCAAACCCAAAGCAGCCAGCACGGCCAGGTACACAAGGCCAACGATCAGCTGCAGCCAGGGCGAGAGGCCTGAGCGCTCGCCCGGCATGGACCAAGGCAAAACCAGCAAGGGCTTTTCCACGAGAAACGGCAGATTAGCCGTAATCACGGAAAGAACAATCAAGACCCAGATGGAAAGGCTTTGGTCCATAGTGCTACCTACTTAAAACTGCAGGGAAGACTGAATCACGCGGATGCAGGTGTCCATCAAGCCACCAGGCAACACGCCCAGGCCGATAATCAGAACGCCGTTTACCAGCATGACCAGCTTGGTCAGCAAGCCCGTTGCCACAGGATGCTCTTCACCTTCAGGTTCGTCGAAGTAAACAACCTTCACGACACGCAGGTAGTAGAAAGCACCAATCAAGGACATGATCACGGCAAACACAGCCAGCCAGACATAGCCCGCACCCACCACAGCTTGCAGAACACTCAGCTTGGCAGCAAAGCCGGACAGCGGAGGAATACCAGCCAGGGAGAACATGGATAGCAGCCAGATCAAAGCCAGACCAGGGTTACGGCGGTTCAGGCCTTTCAGGTCGCTGATGTTTTCGCATTCAAAACCACGACGGCTCAGAATCAGGATCAGACCGAAAGTGCTCAGGGTAGTCAGAACGTAGATCACCACATAGAACAGCGAAGCACCGTAGGCTTGAGAGTGAGTCTCGCCATTGAACACGCCAGCCAGCAAGCCCAGGAAAATGAAACCCATGTGCGAGATGGTCGAATACGCAAGCATACGCTTGAGATTCTTTTGCATGATCGCAGTCAGGTTACCCAGAGCCAGCGACAGCACGGCCATGATCAGCAACATGGGCTGCCAGTCCACGGCAATACCGTGCAGGGCTTCAACCAGGAAGCGCATGGTTACGGCAAAAGCAGCCAGTTTAGGAGCAGCACCGATGATCAGGGTAACGGTAGTAGGAGCGCCTTGATAGACGTCCGGTGTCCACATATGGAAAGGAGCAGCCGTCAATTTGAAGGCCAGACCTGCCACAACAAACACCACACCGAAGACCAGAGCCAGACGCTCGGCTTGACCGTTAGCGATGACTTCAGCGATACGTGGGAATTCCAGATGGCCGGTAGCGCCAAAAATCATGGACATACCGTACAGCAAGATACCCGATGCCAACGCACCCAGAACGAAGTACTTCAACGCCGCTTCAATGGACTGACGGTGTTCACGACGAAGCGCAACCAGTGCGTACAGCGCAAAGGACATCAGCTCCACACCCAGATAAGCGGTCAACATGCTGTTGGCCGAAATCATGATCATCTGGCCCAGCAGAGCCATCAGAGTCAGGGTGTAGAGTTCGCCACCGCGTTCCATCATGTCGCGCTGTTCGGCGTACTCACGACCGTAGATCAGGGTAGCAGCCACGGCCACACACGAAAGCAGCTTCAGAAAGTGCGCCAACTCGTCTGCAACGAACAGGCCACCAAACGAGACACCGCTCACGCCCTTGGACCACTGCCAGGCTACGCTGGCCGCAACCACGGCAAGCGTCAACAGGCTCAGAACAAACGTCGAGTGGCGCTGTTTGTGTTTGCTGAACGCATCAAAAATCAGCACACACGAAGCCAGAACCAGGAGCAGGATCTCGGGCAAAGCCAGAGAAAAGTTAAAGGTAGTATCCATAGTGATTCGGCCTACAGTTTCGAGATGGAGACGTGTTGCAGCAACGCTTCAACCGAAACGTGCATGACCTCGGTAAATGGCTTGGGATACACACCCATGCCCAGCACCGCAATCGCCATTACGCCAAGAACGAAGAACTCACGGCCACTCAGGTCGCTCATGCCGGCAACATTGTCGTTACCCACGGGGCCAAAGGCCACGCGCTTGAGCATCCACAGTGAGTAAGACGCGCCTGTAATCAGCGCTGTTGCAGTCAACAGACCGATCCAGAAGTTGTACTCCACCGCGCCCATGATGACGGTAAACTCACCGATAAAGCCGCTGGTGCCTGGCAAACCGCTGTTGGCCATAGAGAACAGCACAAAGAAGGTGACGAAACGAGGCATCACCTTGACCACACCACCGTAATCGGCGATTTGGCGGCTGTGCAGACGGTCGTACAGAACACCGATACACAGGAACATGGCACCGGACACGAAACCGTGCGAGATCATTTGCATGATCGCGCCTTCCATACCCGTGGTGTTGAACACGAAAAAGCCCAGCGTGACAAAACCCATGTGAGCCACAGAGGAGTAAGCCACCAGCTTTTTCATATCGTCCTGAACGATGGCGACCAGACCAATGTAGATCACCGCGACCAGAGACAGGGCAATGATGATTCCGGCCAGACCTTGCGAAGCATCAGGAGCGATGGGCAGGGAAAAGCGCAGGAAACCGTAAGCACCCAGTTTCAACATGATGGCAGCCAGCACCACGGAACCACCAGTAGGTGCTTCCACGTGGGCATCCGGCAACCAGGTGTGGACAGGCCACATAGGCACCTTCACAGCAAAAGCCATGAACAGAGCAGCAAAGATCAGCACCTGAGTGGTGTAATCCAGCGGCACTTTATGCCAGGTCAGGATATCGAAAGTACCGCCGGACACATTCCACAAATAGATGAATGCGATCAGGGTCAACAGCGAGCCGAGCAAGGTGTACAAGAAGAACTTGACCGATGCATACACGCGGTTCGGACCACCCCAGATACCGATGATCAAATACATCGGGATCAGCGTGGCTTCAAAGAACACGTAGAACAGCAAGCCATCCAGAGCGGCAAACACGCCAACCATCAGACCCGACAGGATCAGGAAGGCACCCATGTATTGCGCCACGCGGTTCTTGATTACCTGCCAGCCCGCCAGCACCACGATCACCGTGATGAAAGCAGTCAGCAGAACAAACCACATGGAAATACCGTCCACGCCAAGGTGGTAATTCACCTTGAAGGCATCAATCCAGGGGGCCAGCTCGACAAACTGCATGTCGGCCGTACCGGGATTGAAGCCCGTGTACAGAGGAATAGTGACAACAAGACCGGCAATCGAACCCAGCAGAGCCAGCCAGCGGGTGAAGGTGGGACGATCATCACGCCCCAGAGCCAGCACCAACAGGCCAGCGACGATAGGTACGAAAATCGCCAGCGTTAACCAAGGAAGAGTAGAAGACGCCATATCGCTAGCCATTTACCGAACCGTCAGTACAAAAAAGGATAAGAGCGCCAGGATCCCGAGGATCATGGCAAAGGCGTAGTGATAGACATAGCCGGACTGGATATGACGGCTGATTGCAGCCACCCAGCCCACTACGCGTGCACTACCGTTGACCACCAGGCCGTCAATCAGACCGCGGTCAGCACCTTTCCAGAGGCCCGTACCCAGGCAGCGAACGCCACGAGACAGCACTTGCTCGTTGAACCAGTCAACGTAGTACTTGTTCTCCAGGATACGGTAGATAAAAGAGCAGTTCTTTTTGATAGCGGCAGGCAAAGCAGGATTAACCAGGTACATGTACCAGGCCACCACAGCACCAGCCACAACCAGCCAGAATGGCAGTGTGCCAAAACCGTGTACGGCGTAAGCCATCCAGTCGGTCCAGTGCTCGGCCAGCGTTGCCATTGCAGGGTGTTCAGGCAGAACCGTCACAATGCCTTCAAAGTAGCCACCGAACAGCAATGGATCAACGAACCAGATACCGGCGAAGATCGACGGAATGGCCAGCAGAACCAGAGGCAGCGTAACCACCCAAGGCGACTCGTGAGGATCGCCACCGTGAGCGTGATGGTCGTCGTGACCATGCGACTCGTCGTGCTTGACGTCACGGAAGCGCTCTTTGCCGTGGAATACCAGGAAGTACAGACGGAAGGAGTACAGCGAGGTGACGAACACACCGATCAGTGTGGCGTAGTAAGCGTAGGTCGAACCCCAGATACCGGCTTCGCCTGCGGCTTCGATGATGTGCTCTTTCGAGTAGAAACCCGAGAAGAACGGCGTACCCACCAGAGCCAGCGTACCAATCAGGAAAGTCAGCCAGGTAATAGGCATGTACTTGCGCAGACCACCCATATTGCGGATGTCCTGATCGTGGTGCATACCGATAATCACCGAACCAGCGCCCAGGAACAGCAAGGCTTTGAAGAAAGCGTGTGTCATCAGGTGGAACACAGCAGCCGAGTAAGCCGAAGCACCCAGAGCTACCGTCATGTAACCCAGCTGGGACAAGGTGGAGTAAGCCACAACGCGTTTGACGTCGTTCTGGATAATACCCAGCAAGCCCAGGAACAAGGCACCCGTTGCACCGATCACGATGATGAAGGACAGCGCGGTTGTCGACTGTTCAAACACAGGCGAGAAACGAGCCACCATGAAGATACCGGCCGTCACCATGGTCGCGGCGTGAATCAGCGCCGAGATAGGAGTAGGACCTTCCATGGAGTCAGGCAGCCAGCTGTGCAACGGCACCTGAGCCGATTTACCCATGGCACCCACAAACAGGGCCAGAGCAGCAACGGTCAGCAATTGCCAGTCAGTACCGGGGAATGTCATGGTGCTCAGTTCCTGAACCTTGGCGAACACGTCGCTGTAGTTCATGGAGCCGGTGTAGGCGTAGAGCAAGCCAATACCCAGAGCAAAACCGAAGTCACCCACACGGTTGACCAGGAAGGCCTTCATGTTGGCAAAAATGGCAGTCTTGCGCTCGTACCAGAAACCGATCAGCAGGTAAGACACCAGACCCACCGCTTCCCAACCGAAGAACAGCTGCAGCATGTTGTTGGACATGACCAGCATCAGCATCGAGAAGGTAAACAGCGAGATGTAGGAGAAAAAGCGCTGGTAGCCCGGATCATCCTTCATGTAGCCAATGGTGTAGATATGCACCATCAGCGACACGGACGTCACCACCACCATCATCAGGGCAGTCAGCTTGTCGATCAGAAAGCCGATATCCCACTGAATGCTGCCAATGGTGATCCAGGTGTAGACCGGACCGTTGAAGGTCTGGCCTTCCAGAACCTGCAACATGACCATGACCGAGCCGATAAAGGAAATCAGCACGCCCGCGATCGTAATCAGGTGAGCGCCTGTCTTGCCGATAAATCGACCCAGAAAGCCGGTACCGAACAAACCGGCTAGCGCCGAACCCACCAGGGGAGCAAGCGCAATTGTTAAGTAAAGATTTATGGAGTTCATTAGTGTGCTATCCCATCAACCCTTGAGCTGGTCGAGATCCTGGACATTGATCGAATTAAGGTTACGGAACAACAGAACCAGAATTGCAAGACCAATGGCCGCCTCGGCCGCAGCGACCGTCAGGACGAAAAAGACAAACACCTGACCTGCCTCGTTGCCCATCCAGGTGGAGAAGGCCACAAAGTTCATGTTGGCCGACAAAAGAATCAGCTCAACAGACATGAGCAAGATAATCAGGTTGCGACGGTTCAGGAAAAAGCCGAACAGGCCGATCGTGAACAGCACAGCGCCCAGGACCAAATAGTGCGCAAGCGTCAGCGTCATCATCATTTGTCTCCTGGCACGACAGCGTCAGCCGAACTGGACGCCGACGGCTTTTCGGTTTGAGAAGGAATGGAAACCATGCGCAGACGGTCTTGCGAACGAACCTTGACTTGTTCGCTGGAAACGGTGCGTTTGACACCTTCACGTTTACGCAGAGTCAGTGCAATGGCCGAGATCATGCCAACCAGCAGCACAATGCCACCGAGCAACACCGCCAGCACGTACTGGGAGTACATCAACTCGCCAATAACACGGGTGTTGTTGTAGTCCGCAGCCACCGCGGCAGCAGGTGCCGTTGTGAACCACAGTTTGGTCAGCACAAAGCCCATTTCCAGAACCATGATGGCGCCGATCAACAGCCCCATAGGCACGTGAGCCTTGAATTTCTTGGCAGCGGATTCCTGACGAACGTCCAGCATCATGATGACGAACAGGAACATCACCATCACGGCGCCCACATAGACCACCACCAGCAAGAGGCCCAGGAACTCGGCGCCCATCGTGATCCACATCATGGCGGCCGTGAAGAACACCAGAATCAAATGCAATACGGCTGTAACCGGATTCTTGGCAGCGATCACGCGATACGCGGCCACCACCATCACCAGCGCCAGCACATAAAACAGAACAGTAGTAAATAACATGAGTGTAGAGCTCCGGCCTTAGCGATAAGGTGCATCTGCGGCACGACGACGAGCGATCTCGTCTTCGTAACGGTCACCAATAGCCAGCAGCATGTCCTTGGTGTAGTACAAATCGCCGCGTTTTTCACCGTGGTACTCGTGAATGTGCGTTTCCACGATCGAATCGACCGGGCAACTTTCTTCACAGAAACCACAGAAAATACACTTGGCCAGATCGATGTCATAACGCGTAGTACGACGGGTACCGTCCTCGCGCTCTGCCGATTCGATCGAGATGGCCATGGCGGGACATACGGCCTCGCACAGTTTGCACGCGATGCAACGCTCTTCGCCGTTTTCGTAGCGACGCAAAGCGTGCAGACCGCGAAAACGTGGCGAAGCGGGCGTGGTTTCAACGGGATAACGCAGGGTTACCTTGCGCTTGAAGAAATACTTCCCCGTCAGGCGCATGCCTTTGAGCATCTCGGACAGCATCAGGCTGCCAAAGAAATCTTTGATTGCTTCCATAATCTTGCCCCTTAGCCTTAATGCCAGATGTTCCAGGGCGTCTGCATCCAGATCGCCACAATAACCAGCCAAACACCGGTCAGCGGGATAAATACTTTCCAGCCCAAACGCATGATCTGGTCATAGCGGTAACGTGGGAACGTTGCACGGAACCAGATGAACATGGAGACCACGACAAAGGTCTTCAGACCCAGCCACAGCCACCCCGGAATCCAGGTAAATGGAGCGAACTCGACAATGGGAGTCCAGCCACCCAAGAACATGATGGACGCCAGAGCCGACAGGAAAATCATGTTGGCGTATTCGCCCAGGAAGAACAGAGCGAAACCGGTACCGGAGTACTCCACCATGGGACCAGCCACAATTTCCGATTCGCCTTCCACCACGTCAAACGGGTGACGGTTGGTTTCAGCAACGGCGGAAATCACGTAGATCACAAACAGTGGCAGCAGTGGCAGCCAGTTCCAGGACAGGAAGTTCAAGCCCTTGTCCGCAAAGTAACCCTGAGTCTGACCGACCACGATGCCCGACAGATTCAGCGTGCCGGAAACCAGCAACACGGTAATCAGCACGAAACCGATGGCCAGTTCGTAGGACAGCACCTGAGCGGCTGCGCGCAGACCACCCAGCAAGGCGTACTTGGAGTTGGAAGCCCAACCGGCCACGATCACACCGTACACACCCAGCGAAGTAATCGCCAGAATGTACAGCAGACCGGCGTTAACGTCGGACAGAACCACATCGGGGCTGAAAGGAATCACAGCCCAGGCAGCCAGAGCAGGCATCAGCGTCACAACCGGAGCCAACAGGTACAGGACCTTGTTGGACTTGGCTGGAACGATCAGCTCTTTGGTCAGCAGTTTGAAAACGTCAGCGAAAGGCTGCAGCAAGCCACGGTAACCAACACGGGTTGGTCCCAGACGAACGTGCATGAAGCCGATCATCTTGCGTTCCCAGTAAGTCAGGTAGGCAACACACAGAATGACGGGCACAGCGATGGCAACAACCTTCAGCAGCGTCCACACCACATACCATGCGGTCGGACCCAGCAGGTCCGTGCCGTAGCTATTGATGGCAGAGAGAAATTCCATGTTATGCACGCTCCACTGTCAATTGACCGAATGCGCTACCCAAAGCGGCTGTTTCAGAAAAAGCGGTGGCAACACGCACCGAGTTCAATGCCACGGTGTCATCCAGCTGAGCTGGCAGGCTGACTTCGCCTTGCGAAGAACGAACCTTTACCAGATCGCCGTCAGCCAGACCCAGTTGGGCCAGCGTGGCAGCGGCCATGCGAGCCGTAGGGGCTGCCGAAGCGGGTGTTTCCTGCAAGGGAGCCGAACGGCGTACCAGCGCATCGCTGCGGTAGATAGGTACATCAGCCACACGCTCCAGCCCGCTCGCTGCAGGCAGAACGCTGGCAGCCAGATTGATCTGGTTGGACAGACGCGATTCCACACCGGCAGCCATGACAGAGTCACGAACCGATTCGGAGGTTTCATCGTCAAAACCATCTAGCTGGAACAGATTGCCCAGCACGCGCAGAACCTTCCAGGCCGGACGTGTATCGCCCACAGGAGCAGCAGCACCCTTGAAGCTTTGTACACGGCCTTCGGCGTTCACGAAGGTGCCGGAGGTTTCAGTGAAAGGAGACACGGGCAGCATCACATCGGCCCACTGCTCGGCAGCGGAACGATAGGAAGTCAGCGCAACCGAGAAGGTGGCGGACTTCAGTGTTTCTACTGCTCGTTCGCCCAGATCGCTGTCCAGTGCTGGCTCAACATTCAGAACCAGGTAAGCACGCAGGGTTTGAGCCAGCATTTGCTCGGCAGTCAAACCGCCCTTGCCCGGTACGGCGTTAGCCAAATAACCACCCACGGTGTTACCACCGGCAGTCAGGAAGCCCAGCTTGGCACCGCTAGCCTGTGCAATCGCATTGGCGTTGGCAGCAATTACGCTAGCCTGATCCGAGTTGACAGCCATATTGCCCAGCAAGATAGCGACGCGTTCGCCGGAAACCAGGCTGTCAGCAATCTGCTGAGCTTCAGCAGAAACTTGCACGCCTTCCAGACCCGCAGGAACTGCGCTGTCTTTGGCTTTGGCAACGGCAACCAGCACTTGAGCCAGAGAGTTGGCCAACTGGCTGGGAGCAACCGTCATGCGGCCAGCAATCGCATTGAACAATGGATTATCGGCAGCCGAATCAATAAAGGAAACTTGAGCGCCACGTTTGACAGCCTGACGCAGACGCTGGGCCATCAAGGGGTGATCTTTACGCAGGAAGGAGCCCACGACCAGAACGCGATCGAGCTCGTTCAAGGCGGTCAGAGGCATACCCAACCAAGGCACACCGGCCAGAGCACCATCGAGACGGGCATCGGTCTGACGCAGACGGAAGTCCACGTTTTCGGTACCCAGAGCACGACCCAGACGAGCCAGCAAAGCCAGTTCTTCAGTCGTGGAGGTAGCCGAACCAATACAGCCCAGCTGATCTGCACCAAACTTCTCGCGCACGGCGTTCATGCCGGAAACGATGGTTTGCATGGCGTCGTTCCAGGAGGCTTCGCGCCACTGGCCGTCATCACCGCGCACCATGGGGCGAGTCAGACGATCTTCGGTGTACAGGCCTTCGTAGGAGAAACGGTCACGGTCGCTGATCCAGCACTCGTTGACTTCGTCGTTCTCGAAAGGAACAACACGCAGCACCTTGTCCATCTTGGCTTGCAGCACCAGGTTGGCACCCACGCTGTCGTGCGGGCTAACGCTGCGACGACGGGCCAATTCCCAGGTACGGGCATTGAAGCGGAAGGGTTTGGACAGCAAGGCACCCACGGGGCAAACGTCAATCATGTTGCCCGACAATTCAGACTCGACTGCGCGACCCACAAAGGTGGTGATTTCAGCGTGCTCGCCGCGGTTGAGCATACCAACCTCTTGAACGCCGGCGATTTCTTCGCCAGTACGCACACAGCGGGTGCAATGAATGCAACGCTGCATGGCTTCGGTCGAGATCAGTGGGCCCATGGATTTGGCGGCCACAACGCGCTTTTCTTCCTTGTAGCGCGACTCGGAGCCACCGTAACCCACGGCCAGATCCTGCAGCTGACACTCACCGCCCTGGTCGCACACGGGGCAATCCAGGGGGTGGTTGATCAGCAGGAATTCCATGACGCTTTTTTGAGCGGCAATGGCTTTTTCCGAACGAGTACGCACAACCATGCCGTTGGTGACGGGAGTGGCGCAAGCAGGCAAAGGCTTGGGCGCTTTTTCCACGTCCACCAAACACATGCGGCAGTTGGCGGCAATACTCAGTTTTTTGTGATAACAGAAGTGCGGCACGTAGACCCCGGCGTCATGGGCAGCCTGAATGACCATGCTGCCTTCCGGGGCGTCAACTTTAATGCCATCGATGGTGAGTTCTACCATTACGTTGTCCTGGCCTACAAATATTGAGGCACCACACAGCCTTTATGCTCGATGTGGTGTGCGAACTCGTCGCGGAAATGCTTAACGAAACTGCGCACCGGCATGGCAGCAGCATCACCCAGGGCGCAAATGGTGCGACCCATGATGTTCTGTGCGATGTCATCGAGCATGTCCAGATCTTCTGGGCGACCTTGACCGTTCTCGATACGATGCACCATGCGCCACAACCAGCCTGTGCCTTCCCGGCACGGCGTGCACTGGCCGCAGCTTTCGTGATAGTAAAAATAGGACAGGCGCAGCAGGGACTTGACCATGCAACGAGTCTCGTCCATCACGATGACAGCGCCCGAACCCAGCATGGAACCAGCCTTGGCAATGGAGTCATAGTCCAGGTTGGTCGCCATGATGATGTCGGCGGGCAAAACGGGCGAGCTGGAACCACCAGGGATCACAGCTTTCAGTTTGCGACCGTCGCGCATGCCGCCTGCCAATTCCAGCAAGGTGGCAAACGGTGTACCCAGAGGCACTTCGTAGTTACCGGGACGCTCTACGTCGCCAGTAATGGAGAAGATCTTGGTACCGCCCGCATTGGGGATACCCACTTCCAGGTATTCCTGACCGCTGTTGCGCAAAATCCAGGGTACAGCCGCGAAGGTTTCAGTGTTGTTGATGGTTGTCGGCTTGCCGTACAGCCCAAAACTGGCCGGGAATGGTGGTTTGAAGCGAGGCTGGCCCTTCTTGCCTTCCAGGGACTCCAGCAGCGCAGTTTCTTCACCGCAAATATAGGCACCGTAACCGTGGAACGCATGCAGCTGGAAGCTGAAATCCGAACCCAGGATCTTGTCACCCAGGAAGCCAGCCGCACGGGCCTGTTCCAGCGCTTCTTCAAAACGCTGATAGATTTCGAACACTTCACCGTGGATGTAGTTGTAGCCCACGGTAATACCCATGGCGTAGGCTGCAATGGCCATGCCCTCGATCACGATGTGCGGGTTGAAACGCAGGATATCGCGGTCTTTGAAAGTGCCGGGTTCGCCCTCGTCGGAGTTACATACCAGGTACTTTTGACCGGGCAAGCTGCGGGGCATGAAGCTCCACTTCAAACCCGATGGAAAACCTGCACCACCACGACCGCGCAAGGCCGAAGTCTTGACTTCAGCAATCACGTCTTCGGGCTTCATGCCGGTAGTCAGTACTTTACGCAGAGCTTCATAGCCACCACGCTTGACGTACTCTTCCAGGCCCCAGTTATCGCCGTTCAAACCAGCCAGAATCTGTGGCTGAATATGACGATCATGAAAAATCATGCTGCGCGACAGGTCGCCACCAGGGTTAGGTTCCAATCCCTGTGCGAACTTGCGCAGAATGTCCGGTGCAATCATGCCGATTCTCCGTGTGTCTTCAATTCTTCGAGCATGGCATCAATGCGCTCGGCTTCCATACGCACGCACATGTGCTGATTGTTCAGCAGCATGACGGGCGAATCACCACATGAACCCATGCACTCTCCCATGATCAGGGAGAACTGGCCGTCCGCCGTGGTTTCACCGTATTCGATACCCAGTTTCTCTTTCAGGTACTCGCCAGCCTTGACGCCATCACGCAGCGCACAGGGCAAGTTGGTGCAAACGGAAATAGTGACGCGGCCAACGGGCTTGGTGTGGAACATGTTGTAGAAGGTCGCAACCTCCTGCACAGCGATAGGCTCCACGCCAATGTATTGGGCCACATCCTCGATAATTTCTGGCGATACCCAGCCTTTTTCCTGCTGGGCAATGGCCAGGGAGGCCATGATGGCAGAGCGACGTTGATCTGCCGGGAACTTGCTCAGTTCCTTATCTATCTGTTGGTAGGCTTTTTCGGAAAGCAACATAATTCGGTTCCGTTTTTCCAGGCGCGACCTTAGCGGTCGATCTCGCCAAACACAATGTCCTGCGTGCCGATGATCGTGACCGCGTCGGCAATCATGTGACCGCGGCTCATTTCATCGAGGGCCTGCAAGTGGACGAAGCCCGGAGCACGGATCTTCATGCGGTAAGGCTTGTTACCGCCGTCAGATACCAGATAAATGCCAAACTCGCCCTTGGGATGCTCCACACCGGCATACACTTCGCCAGTAGGCACGTGCATACCTTCGGAGAACAGTTTGAAATGGTGGATCAAGTCCTCCATCCCGGTTTTCATGCGTTCGCGCGATGGCGGCGCCACTTTGTGGTTATCCGTGATGACAGGACCGGGGTTGTTACGCAGCCACTGTACACACTGACGGATGATGCGGTTGCTCTCGCGCATTTCTGCGATACGAACCAGGTAACGGTCGTAAGAGTCACCGTTGCGACCCACAGGAATATCAAATTCGACGCGATCATAGACTTCGTAGGGCTGCATCTTGCGCAGATCCCACTCCACGCCCGAACCACGCAGCATGGGGCCGGTAAAGCCCAGCGCCTTGGCGCGATCAGGATCCACCACGCCCACGCCCACCAGACGCTGCTTCCAGATACGGTTATCGGTCAGCAGAGTTTCGTACTCGTCAACACAAGCGGGGAAACGGTTGGTGAAGTCTTCGATGAAATCCAGCAAAGAACCCGAACGCGCTTCGTTCATCGCTTTCAGTTCTTTGTCGGAGCGGTATTTGTTGGCCTTGTACTGAGGCATGGTGCCGGGCAGATCGCGGTAAACGCCACCAGGACGGTAGTAGGCCGCGTGCAAACGGGCGCCGGAGACCGCTTCGTAGCAGTCCATCAGGTCTTCACGTTCACGGAAGGCGTACAGGAACACGGCCATGGCACCCACGTCCAGCGCATGCGAACCGACCGACATCAGGTGGTTCAGGATGCGGGTGATCTCGTCAAACATGACGCGGATGTATTGAGCACGCAACGGCACCTCAACACCGACCAGACGCTCCACGGCCATACAGTAAGCGTGCTCGTTGACCATCATGGACACATAGTCCAGACGATCCATGTATGGCAGGGTTTGCAGGAAAGTGCGGTGCTCGGCCAGCTTTTCGGTGGCGCGATGCAACAAACCAATATGGGGGTCAGCACGCTGAATGACTTCGCCGTCCAGCTCAAGCACCAAACGCAACACACCGTGTGCGGCTGGGTGCTGAGGACCAAAGTTCAGGGTGTAGTTTTGAATTTCTGCCATGATGCTTATCGCCCAATTCCGTAATCGTCCTCGCGCACCACTCGTGGCGTGATTTCACGCGGCTCGATGGTGACGGGCTGGTAAATGACCCGCTTCTGCTCGGTGTCATAGCGCATTTCGACGTAGCCGGAGATGGGGAAGTCTTTGCGGAACGGATGACCGATGAAACCGTAGTCGGTCAGGATGCGACGCAGATCAGGGTGGTTCTCGAAAATAATGCCGTACAGGTCAAACGCTTCGCGCTCGAACCAGTTCACCGAAGGCCAGACCTCGAACAGGGTTGGCAAAGCGGGGAAATCGTCGTTGGGCACAAAGCAGCGCACACGCAGGCGCCAGTTGTGCTTCAAGGACATCAGGTGCAGCACAACGGCAAAGCGATGGGGAAACTGAGCCGATGCGGCCTGATAGGTAGGCGCTTTCCAGGCGGAATAATCAATCCCGCACAAGTCGATACAGGTCTCAAAGCGCAGATCAGCGTGGTCGCGCAGCAGTGTGCAGGTATCGAGCCATGCATCCACCGGCACTTCCAAAGTGAGTTCATTGCGCGCTTGCGTCAACGCAGCCTGCTCGCCAAGGATAGAGAGCAAGTTGGTTTTTAAAGTTTCTAGCCGTGTCATAGTCTTGTTTAGCCTGTTCTAACCGTTCAGCGTGCGATGGTATTGGTCAAACGGATCTTGTTCTGCATTTGCAGCAAGCCGTAAACCAGAGCTTCAGCGGTTGGAGGACAGCCCGGCACGTACACGTCTACCGGCACGATGCGGTCACAGCCGCGCACAACCGAGTAGGAGTAGTGGTAGTAGCCGCCACCATTGGCACAGGAGCCCATGGATACAACCCAGCGTGGCTCGGCCATCTGGTCGTATACCTTGCGCAAGGCAGGTGCCATCTTGTTGCACAGGGTGCCCGCCACAATCATCAAGTCAGATTGACGTGGGCTGGGACGGAAAATAATGCCGAATTGGTCCAGGTCATAGCGAGCCGCACCAGCGTGCATCATTTCCACTGCACAACAGGCCAGACCAAATGTCATGGGCCACATGGACCCTGTTTTTGCCCAGTTCAGAAACTTGTCTGCACTGGTCGTCACAAAACCTTCTTTGAGAATGCCGTCGATAGCCATAGTAGTTGCCTTTTGCCGGATCAGACCCTGGGAAGCCCCGGCCTATCCTGTTGCTGACCAAACCCGCTGTCATCAAGACGCATCCTCGTGCCCCTTATGCCCAGCAGCAGACGCGAAAACCCCAAGCAGGGTTCTCCATGGATGGGTTATTCCCAGTCCAGAGCGCCTTTTTTCCATTCGTAGATAAAACCGACCGTCAAAACGGCCAGGAACGCCATAACGGTCCAGAAACCGACCAGGCCTACTGTTCCATTGGCCATGGCCCAGGGAAACAGAAAAGCGATTTCCAGATCGAACATGATGAACAGAATCGCGATCAGGTAGTAACGAATGTCCACCTTCATGCGCGAATCGCCGAATGCTTCAAAACCGCATTCGTAAGGAGAGAGCTTTTCAGCATCGGGCCGGTTTGGACCAAGCACTCGACCGACTAAAAGTAGAGCCAGGCCAATCCCAGTGGCGACGATGATAAATAGCAAAACGGGAAAGTACTCTTGCAGGTTCATGCAAAGCATCCAATCGCAGTAAATAAACTCTTGGATTGTAGCATTTTGAGAGCACAGTTTTGGGGGATAACCCCAAACCATTACATCTATGCACGGGTGTTGCACCCATGCCGCAAAAACTGTCAGCTACCTGACCAAAAACCCTTCAACTATTGATTATTTACTTTATTAAGGGTTGTGATTTCAGGCATCAATTAATTATCTTACCCGCTTTTGTAAGGAAAATGTCAGCCTGAGACACCAAGAAAACGATTTTTCGTGCTTATTTTGTAAGCAAGACAAACAAAACCAAGTGGTCGCAAGCTCAGCCCAAGCTACAGAGCAGGATTATATGATTGCGCATATAAGCGGCCATGACAGGAACAGATATACAAGCAAACACCGACAACAGACGACCAACCAGACAGAGATAAATAGCCAAATAAAAAAGCCATCCCGAAGGATGGCTTTTTATACTTCATCAGCTCAAGCAAGCCCGAAGGCCTGCTTTTCGCAACGCGTAGACATGCTACGCGAAACGATTAGAACTGGTGACGCAGACCAACGCCGATCAGAGTCGACTTAGCGTCAGGCATGAAGTACACGTTCTTGGCGTAGGAGCCAATTGCGTACACGTTCGTGCGCTTGCTCAGTGGGTGGCTGTAACCCAGGCTGAAAGTGTGCTGTTTCTTGAACTCGGAGCCAGCGCCGTAGCTGTCTGGAGCCGAACGTGGGTCAGCCATTGTCCAAGAACCCATGATGGAGCCGGCGCCAACAGGTGCGGACAGACCAACCAGGTAGGAGTTAACTTTCAGGCCCTTACCCAGCAGTGTTTGCTGGTTCAACTCACCAAAGGTTTGACCTTCGAACAGACCGTTGCGAGTTTGACCGAATGCCAAGTAAGCCTTGATCACTTCGAAATCGTAGCTACCGCCGATGTTCCAGGACTTGATGGTTGTATCTTGAGCGTTGTCAAAAGTACCACCAATGATCTTACCGCTGCCGTCTTTAAATGGATTCACACCACGGACGCGCATTTGATCGTAAGTCAGAGCCACACCGATAGGACCGTTAGCGTAACGCAGACCGGTGGTAATAGCTTGCTTGTTGAAGTCTTTCGAGTTGATAGTGTCGCTAGTCAGCACAGGATTGCCAGTCACTGGATCCTTGACATACATTGGCAGATCTTTATCCCACGACTGTTTACCGTCAGCATTGAACGAGTAACCAACGCCGAACTGGAAGCCGGAGAAGTTAGGGGTTTGGTACATGACCATGTTGTCGTAACGAACGGTGTTGGCGGATGTGAATGCGCCACCGATGTTAGCTTGGTCAAAGCCACCGCCGAAAGGATCAGCAACAGCGCTCAGGTATTTGGAAGCGATGTTGGTTTGACGACCGAAGTCCAGTTGACCCCAGCTGTCGCCAGCCAGACCCAAAGTAGCTTGACGACCGAACAGACGACCACCTTGAGCCGAGTTACCGGTGCCCAGATCAAAGCCGCTTTCCAGAACGAACACAGCGCGCAGGCCATCGCCCAGATCTTCGGAACCCTTCAGGCCCCAACGGTTGCCGGACTGAATGCCGTTGATCAGGCCAGTACGCTTGGAGTTGATTTCTGCGCCAACACCGTTGCTTGCGTAGCCTTCGGTGCCTTTAACTTTTTGGTAACCAATACCAGCGTCCAGAATACCGTACAGGGTGACAGACGTTTCTGCGTGTGCGACGCCAGCGAAGCCGGCCATCAGAGCAGCAGCGAGCAGAGTCTTTTTCATGTAAGAAATCTCCGTAGATTTGAGTAAATCAGAGCAGCCCAACTACAACAGTGCTGCTGCTCTTTCTAACTCCGCGATGGGAAGTTAACGCTATTGCATCAAAATTCCCGTCGCTTGACTACGAAACCGTTCGGAAACGTGAATCTTTGTGCACAGCTTGTTGGCTATACACAACAAAAACCCACTTACAGCGGCTTTGCAAGCCGCTTTCGCCAAGCACGACAATTAGCAGCCTAAACCTACAATCTTCTTAAGAACTTGCTTTAAGTCTTCCGAGCAATCGGTCGCCAATACTGGTTTTCTGCAAGCAAGGCAAAAAATGAAATCAAGGCAAAAAAAGACCAGATCGCCGCTCTGAACCCATCAGGAGCCGGAGACGAACATATGGTTTGATTGATGAATTCTCATATTATGAGAATCAAAGCGGATGAAGAATTCAGCATGCACTGACCCGATTCAAGCGCTTATCCAACAAACAAGAACCAGCCTAAGAAATCACAGCGCAAGCAACTTCCAGAAAAAACAAAACACCAAAAAATGGCGAAAAAAAAACCTGTCCTTTTTCAGGATCAGGTTTTATTTCCAGGCTCTGCAGTCGCAGAACTTCCCAGCTTTTTTGTTTGGTGCCGACGACGAGACTCGAACTCGTACAGCTTACGCCACTACCCCCTCAAGATAGCGTGTCTACCAATTCCACCACGTCGGCAAGCAATCAAGACAGCGATATTAGCATGACAAAACTAAAGCTGTCAGTACAAAACAGCCCAAAACGCCTAAAAAAGCACGTACGCAGGCATATTCCACACAAACACCGCTAAATGAACAAAGCCCGCCATTACGGCGGGCTTCGATATCGCAGTTTCCGATCCCGCCTGTGATCTTTGTTGCCTCTTATATATAGAGCAACAACAAGCCCACAAACAGACCGAGCTTACTCAGCTGCGGGAACCGCTGGAGCGTTTTGCTCAGGAGCTGCCGAAGGAACAGCCGCAGGCACGGAGGCCGCCGGAGCAGGAACCGAAGCGGCGCCCGATGTGGCTGCACCAGGAACGGAAGACTCGTAACCTTGCATCACGCCTGTATCCACTTTCTGCGCAGGATGGTGAGCAACCCAGGCCAAACCACCGGTAGACACAAAAAAGACGATTGCCGCCCATTTGGTCATGCGCGACAAAAAGTTCGCCGCGCCCGCCGCACCAAACACACTACCTGCCGAACCACCACCAAAGGCCGAGCCCATATCAGCGCCCTTGCCTTGCTGCAGCAGAACCAGACCAATAATCAACAGCGAGGAGATAACCTGCACCGCCATCAGAACGGAAGACATCCAATCTTGCATTTAAAGACTCCAGACCCTTTAAGCGGCCACAATACGTAAAAATTCTTGCGCATCCAAAGATGCACCACCCACCAAGGCACCATCAATATCCGGCATGGCAAACAGCTCGGCGGCATTATCTGCCTTCACGCTGCCACCGTACAAAATACGCAACTGATCCGACTCCATATAGGCGCGAATCTGTTGATGCATTTGCTGCGCTTGCTCCGGCGTTGCAGTCAGGCCCGTACCAATAGCCCAAACCGGCTCATACGCCAGGACCAGTTTGGATACCACTTCAGCCCCAAGAGCTTTGATGGGTTCAAGCTGATCTTGCACCACACAGGTTTCCTGCCCCGCCTCACGATCGGCCAACTGCTCGCCAATACAGACAATGGGCGTCAAGCCCGCATCCAGTGCCGCAACAACTTTGGCGGCAACCTGAGCGCTACTTTCCTGGTGATACTGACGGCGCTCGGAATGCCCGACAATCACCCAGCGACAGCCGATATCAGCCAGCATTGCCGCCGAGATTTCCCCCGTGTATGCACCCTTGGCGTGGACACTGACATCTTGAGCGCCGACCGCTATGGTCGAATCTTTCAAGATACCTGCCACCTGAGGCAAATACACATAAGGAACGCATACAAGCACATCACAATCTGCCTGCGCACCAGGCTGAACGAGCAGTTCTTGCAGCAGACGGCTGTTGCCATCAAGCGAGCCATTTAATTTCCAATTACCCGCAACCAGTCGTTTACGCGAAGAATGTACGCTCATTGCTCCCTTGATGCCAGTCAAAAAGTTACACCAACGCCCACAATCAAGGCGCAGCTAACCGGCTATTGTAGCGCGTGCTAATCCGTTTCGCGCATATTTGACAGAAAATTCGTTTCAGAACAGCAAGAAAAAGGGTGGCTGCGCCACCCTTGCTGCTTTTATGGAACAAGAATGATCTTGCCCACCTGCTCACCCGCCTCCATCATGGCATGCGCTTCGCTCGCCTTTTCCAAGGGGAAAGTGGCATGAATCAAGGGACGTACCTGCCCTGCTTCCAGCAAAGGCCAGACACGCTCTTTCAGAGCCTGCGCCAGTTGCGCCTTGAACTCGACAGAGCGGGACCGCAAGGTTGAGCCAGTGATAGTCAGGCGACGACGCAGGATCTCCCCACAGTTAATCGTGGCCTTCACCCCACCCAGCAAAGCAATAATGACGATACGACCGTCATCAGCCAGACACGTCAAATCCCGGTTGATATAGTCGCCAGAGACCATATCCAGAATCACATCAACGCCACGGCCGCCTGTTTTGCTTTTGATGACGTCTTCGTAAACCTCGG
Organism: Alcaligenes sp. Me129; assembly: GCF_050487245.1. Classification (NCBI taxonomy): domain Bacteria; kingdom Pseudomonadati; phylum Pseudomonadota; class Betaproteobacteria; order Burkholderiales; family Alcaligenaceae; genus Alcaligenes; species Alcaligenes sp. Me129. The sequence goes on along the minus strand of NZ_JBKQGX010000009.1, from coordinate 77,822 downwards.
TTTTATAGTTGATGCCGATCCCGCCCAAGCGATTAATGGCCTCCACGCGCTCATCACTGCCTGCCGTGGCATATACCGTATGCCCCAGAGCCACTGCCAACTGGATAGCTGTTGTTCCAATTCCGCTTGCACCACCATGAACCAGCAGGGTTTCACCCTTGCTCAACTGACCACGGTCGAACACATTGCTCCAGACAGTGAAGAAAGTTTCTGGCAGCCCCGCCGCCTCCAGCAAGCTGAAACCCGCAGGAATAGGCAGGCACTGCTGTACTGGCACCACACAATATTCGGCATAGCCACCACCAGTGACCAACGCACAGACCTGATCCCCTATCTTGAACTCACTGCCCTGCACATCGCCCGATACGATTTCACCGGCCAGTTCCAGGCCGGGAATATCAGACGCACCAGCCGGCGGCGGGTAAGCGCCTGCTCGTTGCAAGACGTCCGGACGGTTCACACCCGCCGCCAGCACCTTGACCAGCACTTCACCAGGACCTGTTTGTGGCATGGGGCGCTCGCCCACTTGCAACACTTCCGGCTTTCCGAACTCGGTAATTTCAACAGCTCGCATACCTACTCCCTGATATCTAGACTATTTTTCCAGCGCGGCTGCAAGCACAAACCATAAGCAGCCGCCTTACCTGATGCAATCTATCACAGGCACTGGCATCAACGCCCTATTCCAGCCATGAAAACAGATTATTTCGATGACGCTGGCAAATTTATACGTTACACTTTAAGGCTTTCCTGGCCTCCGTGCTTTTTTGCGCATGTGACTTGTCAGGAAGAAAAGCCCAACAGACAGGAAGCGTGCCAGAGCGGTTGAATGGACCGGTCTTGAAAACCGGCGATGGGGTAACCCATCCGTGAGTTCGAATCTCACCGCTTCCGCCATCATCTCCCGCTGCATCCATGGCGGAATTGGTAGACGCAAGGGACTTAAAATCCCTCGATCTTTGATCGTGCCGGTTCGATTCCGGCTGGATGCACCATAGACCTGACGCGGTCTGCGCTGATACATAAGCCTTGAATTTGCCCAAACCTGCGTTGGTTTTGCAGCAAAAACCAGGCGACAAAAAGCCCACTACGCATAGTGGGCTTTTTTGTTTACCTAACCATCGAATGGGGCAGTAACCATCTGCCGCTATATAAGCCGCATACGGCATACACACTGCCTGTTCAAACCCTGTCAATCAGAAAAACACTGCCAGACTCCTTCTACGGAGCTGCGCCGTAGACCTGCCGACCGGCAAAGTAAGTCGCCAGAACCTGAGTGTCTTTCAAAGCCTCTACATCTACCTCCAGCACATCGCGATCCAACACGATAAAGTCTGCCTGCTTACCCACCTCCAGAGAGCCAATTTCCCTCTCCATTCGGATAGCCCTGGCCGCGTTGATGGTATAGGCCCTAAACATACTGTCTTTATCCATACGCTCGCCTGCATTCAAACCGCCATCTGGCCCAGAGCGTGTCATTGCATGATGCATGGCTTCCCACGGATTCGCCGTAGAAATAGGCCAATCACTGGCACCCACAATCACCGCTCCATGCTGCTGCAGCGACCGAGCTGGATACTGACCCTGAAACTCCGAATCAGGAATATAAGGCTTGACCAGATCAAGCAGATAGTTATCAATCTCGGCCCAGTGCAACTGCATGACAGCCATCACATCAAGCTGTTTAAAACGGGGATAATCAGCCGAGCTTACCAACTGCAGATGCGTAATTGAATGCGGTACACCACTGCTGCGCTTTTTGCGCGCCGACTCAATAGCATCCAAAGACACACGCACAGCCCTGTCGCCCAAAGCGTGGATATGCACCAGCCAGCCACGCTGATCAATAGCATCAACCAGCTGCGTCATTTTGCGCTGCTCCAGCAACAGCTCGCCCTGCTTGCCAGAGTTTTCATAGCGGCCCAGCAAGGCTGCGCTTTGAGCCGGATACTCCAACACCCCATCAGCAAACACCTTGATACCCGGCAAACTCAGGTTAGGGATGTGCGCAAAGCGCTTTCGGACACCATCAAGCTGCTCCAGATCCGCAGCATCACTCTCCGGACTGGCCACCAGCAAGGCAGCAACATGAGCAGTTAATAAACCCGCTTCTGATAAAACCCGGTAAGCCGGCAATATGCCCTCTCCAACACTGCCAAGAGGTCGAGAAAACAAAGCCTCCCCCGGCCCGGCGTTGGCCGCCGGGTCCATCCAGGCCGTAATGCCATAGCGATTATTGGTTTCAATAGCGATTTTTGCAGCTGCCAGTAGCTGCTTTTCAGCTGGTTTGGGCAAGATCACCGTTACCTTATCCAGGCCAGCATCCACCAACACCCCATCAGGCTGACCATTACTGGCCACACCGATGGTGTGTTGAGACTTCGCAGGCAATGACTGCACGTAAGCAGCGTCAATTCCCGCCTTTTCACGCATTGCCTGATTCGCCCAGGCCGTATGATAGTCAGCCCCCATCAGCAACACAGCCTGGTGCTGCCAAGCCCCAGCATCCAGCAAATCGCTCAATGACTCGGGCGCAGACCACACCGCAGGATTCACCCCAAACACCACCATAGGCACATCCGGTCCGGACTCTTTTTCCACCAGCCAGGTTTGCAATTGCTGAGCGAGCTCAAGCGGACTGAGCTCTTGATCCTCCAGATTTGGCGCCAAGGCAGCCAGGCCCGCAAAAATAGCGTGGGAGTGCGCATCAATCAGGCCAGGCATAACGCGTCGACCCTCAAGGCTTAGCATGCGAGTTTTCGCTCCCTGATAGTGCAAGATCTGTTCGCTCTTGCCTATGGCCAGAATTCGGCCCTGGCTCACGGCCATCGCCTCGGCATCAGGTGAATTGGCATTAGCGGTATAGATCTTCGCGTCCAGAAAGATCGTATCAGCGACTTCATTAGCGCCAACGCTCCCCGTAGACCCAACTAGCATCACAGCACACAAGCACCTGAATAGCCTGTTTATCCCCATCATTGACTGTCTCCTGCCTCAGCTTTTGATCATGCTCGGCCAGTACCCACCCAAGCGACAACTCAAACTTGGATCAGCATGACATCGCATCACTCTCTGTTTATGGATTTTATGATCTCGACATCCAGACAGCGCTTAATAAAGCCCTGCTAACCCAAGACAAGCGCTACCAAAACCCACGACAGATTCCCTCTAAAGCACGAAGACCAAGGCTTTAGCCAGAATGTACAACGTTTAAACAAGGCGCATTCAAACCAGTCCCCTCCAACCCCGGGCAATGCCAAACGCAAAAAACCCGCCTTGCAGCGGGTTTTTCTTCAAGCAGACTACAAACGCTATCAGGAAGCAGCAGGAGCAGCTGGGCCGCCTTGAGCTTCGATACCGCCAATAGCCTTGATCGACAGACGCAGACGACCTTTCTCGTCAGCTTCGATGACCTTGACCTTAACAACCTGACCTACTTTCAGCACGTCATTGATGTTGGCGATACGGTAGTTGGCAATCTCGGAGATATGCAGCAAGCCGTCACGGCCTGGCAGCACTTGCACAATCGCGCCAAAGTCCAGCAAACGCATCACTGGGCCTTCGTATTCCTGACCCACTTCCACTTCAGCGGTCAGTTCCTTAATACGACGCTCGGCTTCGCGGGCCTTGTCCAGATCAGCACTGGCGATCGTGATGGTGCCGTCATCCGAAATATCGATCTGTGTACCGGTTTCTTCGGTCAGAGCGCGGATGGTTGCACCACCCTTACCAATCACGTCACGAATCTTCTCGGGGTTGATCTTCACGGTCAGCATGCGAGGCGCAAATTCGGACATCTCGGTACGGGAACCGTCGATGGACTCTTTCATCTTGCCCAGGATGTGCATACGGCCTTCGTGAGCCTGAGCCAATGCAACCTGCATGATTTCCTTGGTGATGCCCTGGATCTTGATGTCCATCTGCAAAGCAGTAATACCTTTCTCGGTACCGGCAACCTTGAAGTCCATATCGCCCAGGTGATCTTCGTCACCCAGAATGTCGGTCAGCACAGCAAACTTGTTGCCTTCCTTGATCAGACCCATGGCCACACCGGCCACGTGATCTTGCACAGGCACGCCAGCGTCCATCATGGACAGGGAGCCACCACACACCGATGCCATGGAGGAGGAACCGTTGGATTCAGTGATCTCGGACACCACGCGGATGGAGTACTGGAAGTCTTCAGCGGCTGGCAGCAAGGGAGTCAAAGCACGCTTGGCCAGACGACCGTGACCGATTTCACGACGCTTGGGAGCGCCGAAACGGCCAGCTTCGCCAGTGGCGAATGGAGGCATGTTGTAGTGCATCATGAAGCGATCGCGGTACTCGCCCATAATCGAATCAATGATCTGCTCGTCTTGCTTGGTACCCAGAGTGGTGACCACCAAGGCCTGAGTTTCGCCACGTGTGAACAAGGCGCTACCGTGAGCACGGGGCAGAACACCCAGACGAATGCTGATAGGACGAACGGTGCGGGTATCGCGACCGTCAATACGGGATTCGCCGCTCAAGATGCGCGAGCGCACAATCTTGCTTTCCAGGTCGAACATCATGTTTTCAACGGCGACCATATCAGGCTGATCCTGACCGGCGGCTTCAGCTTGAGCCTTGACCGTTTCTTTAACTTGAGCGTAGACAGCGCGCACTTGCTCGGTACGAGCTTGTTTTTCGCGAGTCTGGTAGGCCTGTGTCAGACCTTCTTCAGCAGCAGCGGTTACCGCAGCCAACAGGCTTTCGTTAACAGCAGCAGGCTGCCAATCCCACTCGGGCTTGCCAGCTTCTTCAACCAGTTCGTGAATGCAGTTGATGGCTGCTTGCATTTGCTCGTGAGCAAACACCACACCACCCAGCATGACTTCTTCGGACAATTGCTTGGCTTCGGACTCAACCATCAGCACAGCCTGCTCGGTACCAGCCACAACCAGATCCAGAGCCGAAGATTTCAGCTGAGTAGCGGATGGGTTCAGCACGTACTGACCATCAACGTAACCCACACGGGCAGCACCCACAGGACCGTTGAAAGGAATGCCGGAAATAGCCAGGGCAGCCGAGGCGCCAATCATGGCAGCGATATCAGGATCAATTTCAGGGTTGACCGATACCGTGTGAATGATGACCTGAACTTCGTTGTAGAAGCCTTCAGGGAACAGGGGACGCAGTGGGCGGTCGATCAGGCGGGAGATCAGGATCTCGCGCTCGGATTGGCGGCCTTCACGCTTGAAGAAACCACCAGGAATCTTGCCAGCGGAGTAGGTTTTTTCGACGTAATCAACGGTCAGAGGGAAAAAATCCTGACCTGCTTTCGCTTCGCTTTTGCCAACAACAGTGGCCAACACAACAGTGTCTTCAATCGAAACCAGCACGGCACCTGACGCCTGACGTGCGATTTCGCCGGTTTCCAGAACGACGGTATGTTCGCCGTACTGGAAAGACTTGGTGACTTTATTGAACATTAGGAGAATCCTTACAATAAAAAAACCGTGCACACAGCGAAACCAGTTCGCCGAATGCACGGTTGTTTAGCGGGGAGCCAGCCCCGGTATCACTTACGCAGACCGAGTTTTTCGATCAAAGCACGGTAAGCGTCTGGATTACGACCTTTCAGGTAATCCAGCAATTTGCGACGACGGCTAACCATGCGCAACAGACCACGACGGGAGTGGTGATCTTTGTTGTGAGCCTTGAAGTGGCCGGTCAATTCGTTGATGCGAGCGGTCAGCAAAGCCACTTGCACTTCTGGGGAGCCTGTATCGCCTTGTTTACGCTGAAACTCGGAAACGATATCGACTTTTTTGATATCTGCAACTGCCATTTTATTTAGCCTCTAAGACTTGCGTTAGGACCGAGGTGCCCTAACGTGTTGAAAATGAGATTGAGTGCACCGGGCCCATCAGGCCAAGTGCAAGCAAACGATTATAACGAAAAACCGGACAAGGCGTTAAGCATTTCGGCCTGCTGGCCTGCCAAAGCCGGGGATTTTAGTTGTTTCCACGCCGAAGTCGTGCCAAAGCACGGGCTCGACGCCAGCGCCAGGCCATCACAAACCAGCCCGACAAGCCATACAGGCAGAACAGGCCAAACAGGAAGACTGGCGGATCTGTAGAGACAAACACGAAGACCAGCACAAAAAGCAGCATGACCCAAAATGGCACGCTACGGCTGATCGCAAAGGACTTACCGCTGTAGAACGGCGCATTGGAGACCATGGCCAGGCCGGCATAAATGGTTAAACCAAAGGCAACCCAGGGAATCACATTCACTTGCAAGGACAGCTTGTTGTCCACCGCCAGCCAGACAAAGCCAGCGACCAGAGCAGCGGCCGCCGGGCTGGGCAAGCCCTGGAAAAAACGCTTGTCGACCACTTCAATATTGGTATTGAAGCGGGCCAGGCGCAGCGCACCACCGGCTACGTAAATAAAGGAAGCCAACCAGCCCCAGCGTCCCAGGCCCTGCATGGCCCAGACGTACATGACCAGCGCGGGCGCCGCACCAAAGGAAATCATGTCTGCCATGGAGTCGTATTGCTCACCAAAGGCGGACTGAGTATTGGTCAAACGAGCAACCCGCCCGTCCATACCATCAAACACCAGCGCCAGGAAAATGGCGATGGCTGCCGCCTCAAAGCGGCCATTCATGGCCTGCACAACAGCATAAAACCCCGCGAACAGATTGGCGGTCGTAAATGCGTTGGGCAGAAGATAGATGCTACGCCGACGACGGGTTTCATCATTGAGCAAATTGGGCATAATTTATGCTTTAAGAGTTGTTGCTAAGGACTGAACACTCGAATGTAGCATTGTCCCCAAGGCTACAGAGTGCAAATAATTCCAGCATATATAAGCCAGAGCGAACAGAAATGGCCAAGAGGCCTGCGGCCAGGGAGTTCATGGATAAACAGTAGATTTTATCGAACCCGCTTGCGCACCACCTCAACAGGGGCACGATGGTCAAACCAAGCACTGCATTTTATCGCGCCCTCACCGATACGGCTATAAGACGAGAACAAGGCGCTTCCATCCTTTTCTCAGCCCAAGCAGAGGCGGCGCTGAAAGCCAAATTCTTGCAGCAATAAAAAACCGGCTGACGCCGCAAGACGTCAGCCGGTTCAGGCTCAAGACCAGGGCAGCTTATGAGGTTGCCCCGATATCAAACTTAGTTCTTGGACTTGTCGACCAGCTTGTTAGCGGCGATCCAAGGCATCATGGAGCGCAGCTTGCTACCCACTTGCTCGATCTGCGATTCGGCGTTGATACGACGACGCGAGATCAGGGTAGGAGCGCCGGCGGCGTTTTCCAGGATGAAGTTCTTGGCGTACACGCCGGTCTGGATGTCTTCCAGGCACTGACGCATGGCTTTGCGGGTTTCGTCGGTAACAATCTTCGGACCGGTCTCGTATTCGCCGTATTCGGCGTTGTTGGAGATCGAGTAGTTCATGTTGGCGATACCGCCTTCGTAGATCAGGTCCACGATCAACTTCAGTTCGTGCAAGCACTCGAAGTAAGCCATTTCAGGAGCGTAACCAGCCTCAACCAGCGTGTCGAAACCAGCCTTGATCAGCTCAACCGCACCACCGCACAGAACAGCCTGTTCACCGAACAAGTCGGTTTCGGTTTCTTCGCGGAAGTTGGTTTCGATGATACCGGCACGGCCACCGCCGTTAGCCGATGCGTAAGACAGAGCTACGTCGCGAGCAGCGCCGGTCTTGTCCTGGTAAACAGCGATCAGGTGAGGAACGCCGCCGCCTTGGCTGTAGGTGCCACGCACAGTGTGACCAGGAGCCTTGGGAGCAATCATGATGACGTCGATATCGTCACGTGGCACAACTTGGCCGTAGTGAACGTTAAAGCCGTGAGCAAATGCCAGAGCGGCGCCGGGCTTGATGTTTTCAGCAACCTGGTTGCGGTAAACCTCAGCAATGTTTTCGTCAGGCAACAAGATCATGACGACATCAGCGCTCTTGACGGCTTCAGCCACTTCCTGAACTTTCAGGCCAGCGTTCTCGGCTTTGCTCCAGGAGGCGCCGCCTTTGCGCAGACCAACAACCACGTTCACGCCGGACTCGTGCAGGTTCAGGGCGTGGGCGTGGCCTTGCGAGCCGTAACCGATGATGGCAACAGTCTTGCCTTTGATCAGGGAAAGATCACAATCCTTGTCGTAGAAAACTTTCATTTCAGGTGCTCCAAATTTAATAATTTCGCTTAAACAGCAATTCGAGAATGGCCGCTCATGCAGCAGCGGCACAAAAAAGACCTTGACTCATTACTTCCAGAACAGGGCCACCGCGGTCTACACAGCGTCAGGCCGTGTTTACCCTTTATAAGGAGCCGCCTTGAAAAGCAGCTCCTTGAATAAAAGCGGTAATTATGTCCTGAAAAAGCCTTGGCTTACAGCTTTAAGACACGTTCGCCACGGCTGACACCAGAGACCCCGGTGCGCACTGTTTCAAGAATGGCCGTACGATCCAGCGCATTGATGAAAGCAGCAATTTTGTCTTGAACACCGGTCAGTTCGATGGTGTATGTCTTGTCCGTAACATCAATGATGCGACCACGGAAAATATCCGCCATGCGCTTCATCTCTTCACGTTCCTTGCCCACCGCCCGCACTTTGATCAGCATGAGTTCACGCTCGATGTGAGGGCCTTCGGACAGATCCACCACCTTGACCACGTCAACCAGACGGTTCAAGTGCTTGGTGATCTGCTCGATGACGTCGTCCGCCCCTCGGGTAACGATAGTCATGCGAGACAGGGTGTCGTCCTCGGTTGGAGCAACCGTCAAGGTCTCGATGTTATAGCCACGGGCCGAAAACAGGCCGACCACACGGGACAGTGCGCCGGGCTCGTTTTCCAGAAGGATAGAAATGACGTGTTTCATGATTCTCTCCTTACAGATCGTCCGGGCCCAAGAGCATTTCTGTCAGGCCGCGGCCTGCTTTCACCATCGGGAACACGTTTTCGGTTTGGTCCGTGATGAAGTTCAGAAATACCAGGCGGTCTTTGTGCGTGGTGAAGGCTTCGCGAATAGCGGGGACCACATCGGCTGGCTTGTCGATCTCCAGACCCACGTGACCATAGCTTTCCACCAGTTTGACAAAGTCAGGCAGTGCATCCACGTAAGACTCGGAATAACGCGAGCCGTAGTCGATTTGCTGCCACTGGCGCACCATGCCCAAATAACGATTGTTCAGGCAAAGAACCTTGGGGCTCAAGCGGTACTGTTTACACGTAGACAGTTCCTGGATGTTCATCTGAATGGAGCCCTCACCAGTGATGACGGCAACATCCTGGCCAGGGTTGGCCATTTGCACACCCATTGCGTAAGGCAAGCCCACGCCCATCGTGCCCAGGCCACCGGAATTGATCCAGCGACGAGGCTTATTGAATTTGTAGTACTGAGCCGCCCACATCTGGTGCTGACCCACATCAGACGTCACGAAAGCGTTGCCGCCCGTCACTTCCCACAGGGATTCCACCACGTATTGCGGCTTGATCAGCTCGTCCGACTTGGCGTAGGCCAAGGAGTTCTTGCCACGCCAGACATTGATCTGTTTCCACCAATCATTCAGGGAGGGCTGGTTCTGCGATTCCTGACGGCTTTGCGCATACAGCTCATTGAACTCGGTCAGCACGTCTTTGACACAGCCCACGATAGGCACATCAACTTTCACGCGCTTGGAAATTACCGAAGGATCAATATCAATATGAATGATCTTGCGTGGGTTCTGACCGAAGTGGCGGGTATTACCAATCACTCGATCATCAAACCGTGCACCCACTGCGATCAGAACGTCGCAATGCTGCATGGTCATATTGGCTTCGTAAGTACCGTGCATGCCGGGCATGCCGATGTACTGATCCGCCGTACCTGGATAGGCACCCAGACCCATCAAGGTAGTCGTGCAAGGAGCACCGCTTAACTTGACCAGCTCATTGAGCTCACTGTCAGCATTACCCAGCACCACACCACCACCAACATAAATCAGCGGGCGCTCGGCGCTATTGAGAATCTGGACGGCTTTCTTGATCTGACCTTGATGGCCTTTGGTCACAGGTGCGTAGGAACGCATCTTGACCTCGCCACGCTTGGGCGTGTATTTGCACGTTGCGGTCGTAATATCTTTAGGGATATCAATCAGCACAGGACCAGGACGGCCTGTCGTGGCAATAAAAAATGCCTTGCGAATGGTATCGGCCAAATCACGAACATCGCGCACCAGGAAGTTGTGCTTGACGCAAGGACGGGTGATACCGATGGCATCACATTCCTGGAAAGCATCTTCACCAATTGCCTGGGTGCTGACCTGCCCACTGATGATGACCATCGGAATGGAGTCCAGGTAAGCGGTCGCAATACCGGTGACGGCATTGGTGACGCCCGGGCCACTGGTTACCAGTGCCACGCCAACTTTTTGGGACGAACGGGAATAGGCATCCGCAGCATGAACAGCAGCCTGTTCATGACGCACAAGAATGTGCTGGAAGCGGTCCTGCTTGAAGATTGCGTCGTAGATATAGAGAACGGCACCACCCGGATAACCGAAAACGTGTTCCACGCCTTCGTCCGCGAGCGTGCGCACAACAATATCTGCGCCATTTAATTCAGACATGAGTTTTCCTTTCAGTCTTGCTCTGCAATATCGACTGACCACGACGGTCCGAGCTTGAACCGATGTCAGCAACATGATCTGGCGCTTCATGGCCCACAGGACCACACCACCCAGACACATTACCGTCCGGCCTGCACTCTTCGACACCCAGTGCGTGCATACAAAAACGTATGCGTTAGCTTGAAACGGAAGTCCTGGCATCCCACGCTTGTGACGCGGCCAGCAACAAAGTTTTTAGGCGCAAAAAACCGGGCGGATGGCCCGGTTAACAGTGCCTCGCTACAATTTGCTCGGATAAGGAGCAAAAACACCTGGTTACTTTACCTTGACTGCACAAAGCGAGCAACTGTGATTGTTGGTAAAGTGCAAAAAAACAGGCTTAAAGCTTGCATACGTAAAACGATATACTGTCTACCTATGACGAGCTGTCCGGGTATTTTATGGCATCGCCCATCCCACAATTAAAACAATTCCTGTATAGCCACTATTTTTTCGGCGGACTGCGCCAGTCCATCGGTGTGCTGTTGCCGGTCATTATTTTGGGCCGCTTCTTTGGTCACTATGACATTGGCGTCATTGCGTCCATGGGTGCCACCTGCGTTGCCATCATTGACCAACCCGGCGGCCCACGCCGCTATCGCAACAATGAAATGCTGGGCGGTATTGCGCTGGGCACGGTCACCGTTGGCCTGACAGGTCTGGCCTCCAGCTCTCCCCTGCTGCTGGTCCTGTGCGTACCGTTTCTGTGCTTTCTGTACAGCATGTTCTCCGTCTTTGGTCGTCGCGGCGGGCTGATCGGCTTTGCTGCCCTGCTGCTGATGACCTTGACGATGCGCTTTCCCATGCAGCCTCACGAGGTATTGGCGCACACGCTGTATTCCTTTGCCGGTGGCTTGTCCTATTACCTGTTCAGCACCTTGTTCAGGCGGCTGTTCTGGTATCGGGAGGAGCGTCAGACGCTGGCCGTCGCCCTGTTTGCCACGGCTGAATACATGGAGGCGCGCTCGCAATTCTATGACTCCACCTCGGATCTGGACGCCTGCTATAGACGGCTGATCAATCTTCAATCCAATATGACCGAAAAGCACCAGGCCGCTCGCGATGTGGTGCTACGTGAATTGCCGCGCGGTTATGGACGAGGCGATCACCACCGCAAGGCACTGCTGACAATCTTCTTGAATATGGTCAGCATTCTGGACTCGCTGGTCGCGACCTATACCGACTACACCGTCCTGCGCCGTCAGCTTTCCGACAGCGATTTCATGGTTTTTGCGCGTGATGGCTTGCACAAGCTTTCGTTGGATATTGGCCGCATTGCCATGAATGTTTCACGAAGCGCTCGCACCACCCGTCGCTCCAGCGTCAAAGCGGAAATCCGCGCCATGGAATACGAGCTGGAGAAGTACAAACGCCAGGGCATGTCGCAAACAGACCCGGAAACCTACGCCCTGCTAGTCCAGGTCTTGCGCCGACTGCGTAACCTGAACCGTATTGTGGACAGCATGGCAAGCCTGTCGCATCGTGCCAGCCAGAACCTGCCAGTCGATCAGTACCTGAATAAATCGCTAAGCCGCATGCTCTCGCGTGAAGAACTGCGTTTGGGCATGCTCAGCAGCAATATGAAGCTGAAGTCCTCGCACTTCCGCTATGCGGCACGTGTCAGCATTGCGTCCATGGTGGCCCTGGGAGTTGGCGCACTCAGCGCCCATTTCCAAAGCGAACTGGGCCTGGTCAGCGCCCTGACAGCACACAGTTACTGGATCATCCTGACGATTCTGGTCATTATGAAGCCAGGCTTTGCCATCACACGCCAACGCAATGGCTGGCGCCTTTTTGGCACGGTACTGGGCTGCGGGGCGGCCTTCCTGCTCCTGAAGCTAACGGACAACCGCGAGCTGTATCTGATCGCCATGTTGCTGGCCTACCTGCTGGGTAACAGCCTGGTTCAACTGAACTTCCTGCTATCGGCCCTGTTCAACACAATCTTTGTGATTTTGTCCTTCCAATTCCTGTCCACGGGCGGCTCCTTCATTATTGGAGAACGTCTGGTGGATACGCTGATTGGTTGCGGTATTGCCATGGCCGCCAGTTACTTGCTCCCCAACTGGGAATCCAGCGCCATGACAGGCCTGGCCCGAGCAGCCTTGGCCGCCAACAAAGAGTTCTGGCGTGCAGGGCTGGAATTCGCTCGCTTGAGCCGCCTGCATAACCAGATCCTTAAAAGCGGTCAGGAAGGCGAACCCACTATGACAGAGGCCCAGAAAAACCAGGTGGATCTGGACTTGATGGAAGCCGACACCGCCTGGCAAGTGGCAAACAAGAACGTACACATTGCCTTCAGCAACTTTGCCTCGGCCTTTTATCGCATGATGGATGAACCAGTTAGCCGACAAGCCAATGTATCCCTGCTGAATAATCTGCTGATTCAGAACCACGTGCTGGCCTCGCAGATCAGCGCCGCTGCCCCGCTTCTGGCTAATTTGAGTCAGATTCCGCCAGGCATCCAGAACTCCCTGGATGCCATTGGCGCGCTGATTAACGACCAGGATGCCGACCCGCCTGCTTCCATCGAAACCGACGGTGAGCTGGCCATGCTGGCCTACCCTATCCGTCAGATGGTCAAGGCCGCCCAACTGATACGTCAGGATATGAAAGGCCTGGAATACAGCACTGGCCCGCAACTGCCGCCTGAGCGCAAGCAGGAACTGAAACAGCAAGGGGCCTGATGACCATGCCATGTCCCGTATACATGTGGAGCACGCTGTCGGGACCAAATAAACAAGAACTCAAAGCACAAAGCACAAAGCACAAAGCACAAAGCACAAAGCACAAAGCACAAAGCACAAAGCAAAAGAGCATAGGGTGCCAAGCCCTCCTCAGTTCGCAGGACTAAAAATAAAAAGGCAAGGCGCAAATACATGGCCTTGCCTTTCCTTTTTTACCTGCAAGACCGCAGATCAGCTAAAGAGCTGTTCTTACGGCGCAAGCAACAACGCTAACTACTTATCAAGCCTTGGCATCCTGCTCGGAGCGACGGAACACCAGCTTGTCCTCGCTGGAGAGCTCAGGCTGGAATACATACCCCTCGCGATCAAACGCCTTCAAGCCTTCCACTGTTTGCACACGCTTGTCGATGACAAAGCGGGCCATCAAACCACGGGCTTTCTTGGCGTAGAAACTGATAATCTTCCAGACACCGTTTTTCTCGTCCTGGAAAACGCACTGAACCACACGGGCACGCAAGGCTTTTTGATCGACCGCCTTGAAATACTCTTCGGAGGCCAAGTTCAAGACAACGGGCTTGGCTTCGCCTTCCTGACGCTCGTTCAAATAATTGGCAATCCGGCTGCCCCAGTAAGCGTACAAATTGGCACCTTCGGGATTCTTCAAGCGAGTGCCCATTTCCAGACGGTAAGGACGCATCAAATCCAAAGGACGCAAAGCACCGTACAAACCGCTAAGAATCACAATGTGGTCCTGCGCCCACTTCAGCTCCTTGTCCGACAAATCCGTTGCAGCCATGCCCTCATATACATCACCATTAAAAGCCAGAATGGCCTGACGGGCATTGGAGCGGTCAAACTTGGGCTCCCACTCCTGGTAACGCTGGACATTCAAGCGCGCCAGGTCGTCGCTCAGCTTCATCAAGCCGGCAATATCCTCTTCGGACTGAGTGCGCAAAATATCAATCAAGCCTTGCGCCTGCTCCACAAACAGAGGCTGGGTTTCCAGCTGCGTGCGTACAGGGGAATCGTAATCCAGCTTTTTCGCTGGCGAGAGCAATAACAACATGCGCCTATATCCTTTCTATCCAAACAGATAAAGGGCCATGCCCTTTATCTGCCATCTACAAAACACGCTTTGACAGCAATTAGCGAGCCGTCCAGCCACCATCCAGACTTAGTGTCGTACCCGTCATTTGGTCTGCGGCGGCAGACGACAGGAACACAGCAGCACCGCCCAATTGTTCAGGAGTCACAAACTGCAGGGAAGGTTGTTTCTCAGCCAGCAGCTCGCGTGCGGCAGCTTCAATATCAATCCCTTTTTGCTGGCTGATAGCTTCGATCTGCTTTTCCACCAAGGGAGTGCGTACCCAGCCCGGGCAGATTGCGTTGCAGGTAATACCCTTGCCAGCATTTTCCAGTGCGGTCACTTTGGTCAGGCCCACGACACCATGCTTGGCAGCCACATAAGCCGATTTATTTACCGAGGCCACCAGACCATGTGCCGAGGCGATATTGATAATCCGCCCCCAACCCTGCTTTTGCATGATGGGCAAGGCAGCCGCTGTGCCGTGGAAGACGGCTGACAGGTTCAAGGCAATGATGGCGTTCCATTTATCCACCGGGAATTCTTCGATAGGCGCGGTGTACTGAATACCAGCGTTATTGACCAGAATATCCAAACCGCCCAAGGCCTCTGCCGCCTTGGCAATAAAGTCACGCGTGGCCTGTGCGTCGCTCAAATCAGCATTCAGATAATAGGCTTTGACACCAAACTTGGACTCCAGCGTGCTGCGCTCGCGCTCGATATCTTCAGGCTGACCAAAACCATTGATCACCACATCTGCACCGGCTTTCGCCAACTCGGTGGCCATGGCCAGACCGATACCACTGGTCGATCCTGTTACGACCGCTTTTTTACCTTTCAGCATAGATACCTCGTGAGTATGGACAACAGGGAACTGAAACCCCAAGTGTACTCGCCGGCCTGCACTGCCGGGAAATGCAATGAGCTCGTTTTGTCCGCAATCATCAAGGCTTGCAAAACAAGGCCAAACACCATCGGACCACGTACTAGCGCATTACCCCTAGAACTTCGGCCTGCGCGGGGAAAAGTCGGCCATACACAATGTTGCGGATGAGTTTTCCGAACATCGGCCGCGACTGACACTTTTACCTTAACGTTCTTATGTGACAAAACAGCAAATAAACCATGCTGAGGGAGCAGGACGATCAAACCAGCAGAAAATAAAAAAGCCCTTGAATAATCAAGGGCTTTCAAAATTCTAGGTGGCGGACAGGGTGTCTGCCATAAATCAAGCACCCATGCTAGCTCCCAGCAAGCGATATATTCTTTTCAACCATTTATCCACCATATGGATAAGCGTCTTCTTCATCTCACAAAAGCAACACTGACCACGAATAGGCAGCTAACCTCGACCGTGACCAACGCACCCAACAATACCCCCCCTACTGGAGTACTCGGCCCGCCATTCTACATTCCGGCAAATATCAATTTTTTGTCTCGGTACCCTTGCCCATAAACAGGTTCCCTAAGTAAAACGACAGTCCGACATCAGTAATGCTACGACTTGTCTGGATCCGGTTCGAGATCATGCAACGTTGCATAACGAATCCGCGCACGCTCACCGAGTATGCGACGGCGTAATGCATTCGTTTCTGGCTTGGCAAGCACAAGATGCTGCCTGGCCTGCACGGTTTCTTGCCCCTGCACCTGTACTGGAGTAGACGATAGTAATTCGGAAGGCAATATACCCAAAGCCTCAGCGAGCACCCCAATAGCATCAAGGCTCACATTCGCACCGCCAGTCTCAATTCGACTGAGGTAGGTACGTGCGTAGCCACAAAGGTCAGCAAACTCCTCTTGCGTGAAGCCTGCGGCTTTGCGTAGTTCACGTACTCGGTCGCCAAATTGTTTGCGGAGGCTGATATGCATCCGTTGAGTGTCAATCAATGTCAACCAATCGGTACACACACTAATCGTGACATGTATACTGATCGTGACATTCACTTCACGAAGCAGGAGCACTCAATATGAAGCACCTAATCTTAGCTTTGGTTCTGACCGTACCCACAATAGCGAGTGCGCAAGGGATTGACTTCGGAGCTTTACAGCGGGGGCGACAACAAGCTGAGCGTGATAATTATTTGGATCGGCTAAGTCAGTACGATCCAAATGCAGCAATGTATGAGCAACAAAGGTGGGAGCAACAGGAGTACCAAAGGCAACTGCTGGAACAGCAACGACGACAGAATGATTTACTTGAACAGCAGATTCGAAACCAAAGCATCCATATACCCCAAAACCGTACTACCGATTGTCAGCCTAATGGCTACGGTGGGTTTGTCTGCTCAACGAGGTAAAGCAATCAATGAATACCAATATTACAGACGCAGAGTGCGCCCCACTGTCTAACAAGCAAGTAGTGCCGCTCTCTGAAAGTACGCTCTGCAGCAATCATAGTCGCCACGCTTGTTGTAATCACCCTATCTGGTTGCGCAACCTCAACAAATCGCAAGGAAGTTAGTCTACCGGTAATCCCTCCATCTGCAATGAAACTCGATATCAATACATTAGGTTATGCGACTCGAATAGATTTATGAAATCAAAAGAAATCATACCAATCTTAATATTAATCTTCCCCACAGAAGCATTAGCCCGATGGAGCACAAGAGAGCTTACAGAAGATACGGAAGGGGGTGGTTTTATATTATTAATATTTCTTTGTGTTTTTCTTATTAGCTATCTATACAAAATCTTTCTCAAGTCAAAAACACAAACCCTGTCCTTCAAAGAGGCCACCTTCATTACAGTTCCAACGGTATTAATAAATTGTTTTATAGGCTTGGCTCTGGCTGATGATGGATATGGCATTAATTCTACATGGATTAGAATTAAGCATATTTCTGTTTCCACTTTTAGTGAAGGACTCGGAGGTTACTTAATTCTCTTGTTCGTCGTTTGGGCCATATATACTTTATATACACTGGCAGCCAAAAAGAAAACAGGATCAAAATGGGGACGGATTTTATTATTCAGTACGATTCTCCACTTTTCCATGATGTTAGTTTTTTCACTAAAAAACAATCCAGAACCAAATAGAACAAACGTTTCTTATCTGTCCACCAACAACAGCACCAACTTGTGCATCAATCTCTCTAGTGGAAAAATCGTACTCACAAGTAAAAACTACACTCACCCAATGGATCCAAAGAAAACAAAAATGAATCTTGTTATCTTTCTTCCCACTGGAAGCTCAGAAATATTTCTGGGTGGCGGGGTAATAGTTGAAAACTCTTCATTATTCATTTTTTGGGCAGATGGAACAACAACCCGCCTTACCCAGAAAGAAGCATCAAATAGTTACAAATGCAACTTTCAAGGAAAATAATAAATTAAGAGCTAAGCCCCAGGAAAATCCATCCCCCCCTAACTAGAGCATATGCAGAGACTGACCGAACAGCAAGAAGAAAAATAAGTCATTTCAGTCACGTTACCTGCCAACTCACAATCACTCCCCGCATCTAGCTCGAAATCTCCATCTATAACCGCCTGATGTCTAACATCGATAACGGCGGCCGAGCCTGCGCGCCAACTGCACATCACTCATCACTCGGGGATAGTCCCGAGCGATGCAGGCCTGCACGCTGCGGTCAATGACGTCCAGGGCGATGCCTCGACCCAGCGCGTCGTACACCCCGTACATGATCTGATCGGCCCGAGCAACACCCGTCAGTTCCCGCCGCCAGCGTCGTAGGCAGCGGTACTGCTCGACACGCTCCGGCGTACACCACTCCACGTTGTACCGGATCCGGTCGAGCGTCGCAGGATTAAGCCCCCGCCTCCGTGGCGGTGCGCTTCGTACAGGCCTCCACGGCTCTGCATCCACTCGTAGGCAAGCCAGATAGCCGACCTGCCCATAGCGCCGCACTTCATCGTACCGTGTCCGCAGCGCGGCCCGCACTGCCACGAGTGGGGGGCGCTTCCTGCACTTGCCTTTGAGCCAGTCATAAACCCCATCCAACGACGTAAATGGGCCAGGGGCGGTGGCGTCCTCCAAAAGCCAATTCAAGAGTGGTTTTTGCATAAGTACAATTTGATGGATTAGCACAAATTGAGGCGATTAATTAATACATTTTGCTCTGATAGAAACTGACAGAACCCTGATTTTGTAATAATCTATAGGTTATTGATTTTAAATACTTTCTGACAAAACTGACAGAACTTTCTCTTTTATGGTTTATAAAAAAAATAATATATAGAGAAACCTTTCAGAAAAACGCAATTTTCTGTCAGTTTTGTCAGACACCCCCTAAAATCTGCGTCATCCTGCATAGCGTCTGCACGGCCTTAGGACAGTTTACGGACGCCCCCGCACCGGGATGATTCAAAAACGCTGTTCTGATAAGCCAATATACGGTTTGAAAAGACACACCCCACTCGTGGGTGGGGGCGTGTCCGGTGGTCAGAAGCCGTGCAACGTGACTTTGAACAGCCACTCACCCTTCGATCCGCGCGTTTCCTGAACACCACGAGCGCGTAGCTCCTCGTAGAATGCCTGGCGCGTGACAGAGCGATCCCCCGAGTAGGCCTTGAAATTGGCGAAGACTTCGGCCCTCGACGTACCGCCCGCGTACCGGGCGATACGGTCAGTCATCCACGAAAGCATGACGTCCTGGTCGGAGCGGTAGGCATCGCTCTCTGCCTTAACCGACTCCGGCGCCGCCAGCCCCTGCCGCTGCCACTCAAGGCAGCCACGAACCATCCATGCCAGGATGCCCGGCGCTTCGCGCTTGAGACGGCTTTCCAGTGTATGGTCTGCCAACCCTTCATCGTCAAACCTTCGCAGCAGCGAAAGCACCGCCAGGCGGCGCCACATTCCCGGACTGTTGTCGCGGACTTTCGGGCGGTGGTTCGAGCGGAAGAACAGTTTCGCTGTGGGGTTAAACTCGAAGGGCGGTGCGTTCAGTGGACGGGCGCTAATCCGCTCGGTCGAGACCAGGACCTTCACGCGCTGGTCCGACAGCGTCGCCGTCGTGTCCGACTCATTCACCGAGACCAGCCGAGCGCCACGAGTGACGGCCAGATCAGGGCTTGTCACGCTGGCCACCTTCGGGGCGATCAGTGACACGTCGGCCTGCTGCGCGTACGATCCCATGACGTGGGTAATCACGTTGGCCAGAACGCTTTTGCCATTCGCGCCAGGGCCGAACACGCACAGCATCTTTTCCTCCTGCACCGATCCAGTAAGGATGTAGCCACACCAACGCTGAAGGTACTGCTCAAGGTGCGACTGCGGAGTGCCACTCACGGTGAAGATATCCCGCACGAATCGCTCCCACTCGTAGGCCTTCGCGCCGGGATGGTAGGCCACACCCGCGCGCCGTGTCTGCCCTGCGCCCGGATTCCCTGCTTCGAGGGCGCCGGTCCGCAGATTCACCTGCCCGTTTAGCACGGCCAGAACCCAGGGATCGGCTTCCATGCACGTCTCGTCGGCGGACAGGTCGTACAACAAGACCCGTGTTGAATCGATGACGTCCCGTGCCACCGAGCGTCTGAGCAAACGACGGGCGGCTTTGAGGTCGAAGTCAGTCCTGGCCCCTGCTACTTGGGCGATCCACTGCTGTGTGAACTCGGCCAGCAAGGCTTCGACAGGTGCAAGACCAGGGTGCCAGTACGTGCCGCGCCACGTCAACCACGTCTTGGCCGGGACCTCGTAGCGCACGCGGCCTGCTAACCAGGCCACGAAGCGGCACGCTGCGCCCATGTCGGTACCAGCCTCGGCGCACACGTCCGGGTCATGGCCTGCCAACCAGTACAGCGTCGCAGGGGTGACAGCGCCCCCCACTCGCAGTGAATGCCAGTCTCGCCCCCACGTCGAGGCATCGAACTTGCTGCCCTGTTCTGACCACGATCGTGCCAGTTCCTCGCCACATACCCAGACGTGGGCTTTGATGGCCATCAATACCCGTAGCCAATCCTTGCGAGGCAGGTCAGGGTCGATGCGCGACAACGCACGCTTGACCTCTGCGATGGCGTCTGGTGTCTCTGGCCTGCCCACGAAGTCAGCTAGGTCCACACCCCCATCCACCAGCCCTTGCCCCCCCACACTCGTGGCCGGAGATGCGGGGACGGCCTGCACTGTGTCCACGTCCAACGGAGGAGCATCGGCGTTCTTCAGCGGCAGCGGCTGCGCCGATTCAGTGGGCAAGAAGGCAATCTGTCCTGCCTGCTGCTGCGACGGGTCAAACTGTACTTGCCCTGACCATTCTGGATGGTCGGCCTGCCATCGACGCTCAATCCACGCCGCGACAGCCTTGCCCTCGTCCGGCGTGATGGCTCGAGACAGGTGCAGGCAGACCCGGAATCTGGGGGCTTCCGGTGCATGTGACGCCGTGGTCCAACCAAACATAGGCGCCAGACCGCGTAGGAAGGCCGCCAAGGGCTTAACGGCATCCTTGGCGCACTGATCCACGTCAAGCGCAAGAACGGGCCAGGGCAGCGCGTTCTCTGCTTTCCTGGTGCCATTGAATGGGCAGGCGATCCAGGGCAGCGTCCTTTTATCGCTGGCGGTGACTGGATCAGCAGCGCGCCCGTCGTGGGCCAGCACGGCGTCCGCGAAGGTTGCGAACGATGGGGCTTGCCGCTGTACTGGCTGTACATCCTTGACGCCGCTACCCACGCTGTAGGCGATGGTACAATTTGGGTTCGCCCCCGAAGGAGTGCAGTCAGCGGCCACCGCCCCCACGGTGGCCGTTTCCATTTCAACGATCGTCATCAGCTATCCCCTTTTGTACGGCCTGAACCAGCAGGTCCAATGGGTCGAGCGGCTGTACCGTCTCGCGCAGCACGCCCAGCGCGTCGCCGCCGCTAACCACAGCGCCAGCCACGACGCGGATTTCTTCCTCACACTCGTGGGCAATGTGCTCTACGATCTTCACAGCCGCTTCGAACACAAAGGGCGCACCAGACAGGCCGAAGCACTGAAGGCCGTCCGCGATACGCAGTGCGCTACCGTCGTCGCTGTAGAAACGAAGATGCTCGGCCATGCCGCAGCCCACCAGTTCGATGGCACGTTGGTACACGTCCAAGACGTCGCACCCTTCCACCTCACCAGAGCAGAAGTCATCAGTACGGCAGATCGGGTCCTGATCTGGGTCTACATGGCAGATGGCATGCCAATTGCGGCAGAGCTGGCGTGCGATGCGCACGTCAGCGACGGTGTAGCCAAGCCGACGCAGTACGACGGCGCGATAGGCGGCTGCCACCGCCCCCCCAAGGGGGGAGGTAAAGCCAACGCGCTCTAGACGGGCTTTGCGAAGGTAGGCGCGTGTCATGCCAGCACCTCCGTCGTGTCACCAGACAACAGAGACTTCACATGGCACAGTTGCACATAACTTGATCGATTAATCTTTGTTTTCTTGAGCTTGCCTGCTGCTATCAATCGGTGAATGGTAGCCTCGCTGCGGTTAAGCAACTTGGCCACTTCGGATATCGTCAATGGGGTTCGATCACCAAGAATGGCAACTTTACTAGCAAGAGTGGCGGTAAGTATTTGTGGATTCATAATGCGCAAGTCCTCGGTAGGATCGCACTGCCCTTTTGAGGTTGTATGGGCAACACGAGACTACCCCCAGATTCACCGGCTTGACGGCGATTGCTTGCGCCTAGTCTGTTTTCTTCACTATGGACGGGGGGAGAAAAATCCACAGTTTTCTACAGGAGGCACCCACAGCGTGGGCAGTGGGGTTACGCTCCCCTTGCGGTTCTCAGTGCATAGCATTGCACTATGCTTTTTTTAGGCTATCCTAAGCCGCATAGAGTGTCAACCAACTGTTCCGCCACCTCATAACGCTTCCCGGCCGATCGCCAAATCATGCGAGCCCCATCCACGGTGCAGCATAATCGCCCCACTGCTGCATCAACTCCCGACGCCGTTCAAGCATGTCACTGCGTTGATATGCAGCCTCAACAGCATCGCCCACCGAGTGCGCCAGGGCAGCCTCGGCCAGTTCCCTGTCCTGTCCTGTGTCGGCACACCAATCGCGGAAAGATGACCGAAAACCATGCGCCGTCACGCCAGGTGTTAGTTTCGTGAACGCCATGTCCGAAAGCACGCCCCCCTTACGCGGCGACGGAAACACCAAAGCTTCAGGGTCGAAATCCACAGGCCGCACTACATCAAGAATGTCACAGACCTGACGGCTCAATGGCACACGATGCGTTCTGCCGGCCTTCATACGATCGGCAGGCACAGTCCATAACTGCTGCTCAATCTCGCACCAACGCATACCCCGCACTTCCCCCGACCTTGCCGCCGTCAGAATAGTAAAAGCCAAGGCCTGGGCAGTGATGCCCTTATGCTCAGACAGGGCCAGCATAAAGGCGGGCAAATCCTGCCACGGCATTGCGGCGTGGTGTCCGCGACGGCCCCCAATACCAGGCCGCCTGGGCAACGCAGGCAGCGCGGCTTTCAGCTTCGGGGTCAGGCGCGCGGGATTCTGTAACGTGTCGGGGCGCCAGCCATGCGCCACAGCGTAATCTAGGACAGCAGCGATACGCCCTCTAAGACGAATCGCTGTTTCCTGCTTGATTTGCCAAATAGGCTCAAGAACTGCCACCACGTCTGCATGTCCAATAACACTACACAGCCTATTGCCGACAAGGGGATATGCATATTGCGTGAGTGTCGCCCGCCACTGCTTAGCGTGTTTTAAATTACGCCACCTGCTTTCATTAGCACGTATGCAAGCCTCGGTTGCCTGCTTGAACGTGCGTTCATGAGCCTGCGCTTCAAGAGCGTGTTTGCGAGCTCGTATTGCTTCATCACGGAGAGCCTTGGGATCAACCCCTTGACGAGCATCATTACGCAGTTCCATAGCCTTTTCGCGAGCCTGGGCCAGAGTCACAGCAGGATAGCCGCCCAGCCCGCGCTCCACGCGCTTACCTGCAATCACCGTGCGCAATGTCCAAGAAGCAGTGCCTGTCGTGGACACTCGCAAATACAACCCCGTTGCACCGCCCACGGCGAACGCACCAGGCACACCGCGCTTAGCGAGAGACTGCACTTGCAGGGCTGTGAGTTTTTCCACCATTTTTTCCACCACTCTAAATGCGCTTTAGTGCGTTAAATTGGTGGAAATTGTGCCGCTCCTGACTCGTAATGTCTAGGATATATAGGGGCGTGTGAGGTGAGTTTGGCGGAAAAGAAGGGAGGGGTGGCGGACAGGGTGGGATTCGAACCCACGGTACGCTTGCACGTACGCCTGATTTCGAGTCTTGCCGCATATAAACCAAAGCAAACAAAACCCTTATTTATCAATACCCTCCGTCGCTATCCGATTTTTCTTTGATATGAATTACCTTGGTCTTGTGCCTCTTATGGTCACAAAAAAGTCACACCACGATATATATAGCCCGCAATAGTACGGGCTTTTTTGTGCCTGGAGCTTATCTTAGGTTGGCATTCAGAACCATCTTCGCCCAGTCTTGGAGTCCATTCACTCGGTCTGCCCAAACACGGTACTGTTCTGAGGAAACTGTCATGGCAGGCACAATCTGGGGGGATAATGCCTGTCATGGTCTACTTACGGATGCGGACTTTTGTCCGAAAAAAGCCACATCGTAGGTGGCTTGTCCGGGATTCTGCGTAAGTTAAGGCTGATCACCCATAGGCTCGAGCGGTATTAAATTCTGCCTAGCCGAATCGGGAAGAGTTAATTCGTCTAACGCACGGGCTCTCAGTCCTATAGAGATGGCCTCAGCACGAACCTCTTTGTCTTCGGAGATTATTTCTTTGGCCGAGTGGTTTTTTGCAATAGCAATAACCTGCCGGTCAATTTTAATTTTCTGCCAAGCATCTAAGCGACCGGCCCTCTTGCTGCCGTTCGATATCGCGTTCCTATCGATGAGAGCGCACTCATATGCAGCGCGTTTGTCAAACGGGGCAAGCACAACGCTGCTCTTTCTTTCTAGCGCAGCAAACCAAGCCTCTGTTGCGTCACCAAGATGCACTAAATACTCGGCCAAACAAGGAACGGGGATAATGATCTTCCCGCGAGCATCCGACACCGTTTTAAGCAGCTCGTCGAGACGGGCTACATTATCTGGGTTATTTCGAGACGACCAAGCAACCAAGCAGTTCGCATCAAGGGCTACTATCATCCAAGCCTCTTATTTTTTTCCATAGTTCATCGGCGTCCTTGACGTCACTCCAGCCGTTACCTGGAATGGTTGCAAGCTCGCGAAAAACATCATGAACGCTATCAGAATCCAAATCCTCAATACGATCGGCATAAATCCTATTGGGCTCCCATACCCCTTCTTTTGTGCGTTTCCAAGTCCCATGAACATAAACACGAACAGGCCCCAGCCGAAACCGAGTCGCAAGCTCTCTCGCTAATGCCATGTCACGGACAGTAACGGTCTCTACCTTCCCACCGTAAACTTGCAATCTTACATGCGCTGTGTCATCGGCCCCAGCAATACCAACAACTGTTCCGTCAATCTCACCGTTGTCGTGGATGATTATTTCACGTACATCATCGTTCGCAGCCTTCCTGGAATCAAAGCTAAGGATGACGCTTTTTTGACTATCAATAATGTCGCCTCTTGCTCCATCCTTTCGCATGAGGTTTTCGATCTTCTGGTAGGCAGAATGACCCGGGGCCTCGTCATTAACCGCTGACAACAATCGCTGTCGAGTTAATCCCATATGCTCATTGCAATCGCGGGCGCGCATAACTACGCTGCCCTGAACAATTCCAGCGAACTTTGGCGATGCCCCTTCTCCCATCAGGGCCGCAAACTCTTTCATGTATTCCGCGAGACGAGACATATCCAGGGTTTTCAAAGAAACCCCTTTGATATGCAAAGCGAAATCCCAGTTTTGTCGGGCGGCCATGGTCAGTGCTTAATAATATTTAGAAAACGCAGTAAGTGCAGTGTATGCGACTTCTACAATTTTGGGGATGGCTGTTGTATGTACTCTCCCACCGCCCTTCCCAGATCCGGGGCACGCAGCCTGCGCCCATCTGGCGAAGCAAAGTACTCCTGCTTGAACTCCTTCCGGGTAGGGCGCTCCATGCGGCACAGTCGCTCCCAAGTCTCAGCCTCCGTTTCCACATAGCGCAGCACCCGGACTGGCGTAGTATCTATCTCAGCATCAGAGCGCCACTGGAACGGCCTCTGAGCGGCGGCGCAGTAGCTACCGCCCGTTAGTGTCGCGCATCCGCTTACGAGCGCGATCCCGCACAGCACCATCATCCAAGCGCTCAATCGTTTCAGCTGCATCACGTCCTACCTCCACTGCGGCCATGTCCGCCTTTGTTTGTTTCTGCTCTGCCTGGGCCTTGCCTTGGCGCCGTCCGACATGCAACAGCGCCAGAGCGGCAAGGGCCAGGCCGCCCAGCAGGCTCAACCAGCCTGCCACCTTTCCCCACAGTGCTTTAAACAATGGCGGCTCCTACCCTTATGGCCTCTTTGCCTGATGAGCCTTTGAAGCGCATTTGATCCGCAGCGCGTCTCCGGCGCAGGCCCAGCAGCACCTTGCCGCCTGATTTGTTCCAGCGCGGGAATTGCTCAGCAGCGCCGGCCTGGTCACCGGCATTGAACAAGCGCACCAGCGTGGACCCTTGGAATGCGGACACGCCAATGTTGTAGGCCAGATCCACCATGGCATCGAGCTGAGCCTGGGTCGCAGGACGAGTCAGGGCTTTCAGAACACCAGGCACGAACTCACGGGCCAGCCGGCGTTGCAGACGTTGGTCGGCTTCTGCCTGGGTGATACGCAAGCCTTTCACCACATCTGGCCCCGTGTCTCCCCAGCCGATAGTCCATACTTTGCCGTCAGCATCCCAATAAGCCTCCAATCGGCAGTTCTCGAAATACTGAAGGATGACCAGACCGTCAGGGGACATTCCGATAGGCAGAGACTTCTCTGGTTCTGGCGTGGCCTGTTCCACCTTCTGCGGACGAAAAAAAAGGGCCAGCAGGCCCGATACCAATTTGAACAGCGCTCTCATTCCGTTTTCCCTCCCATCGCGCCCTCGCGCAGTTCCGTCATGACTTCAAGCAGGTCAGCCTTTCGCCGCTTGTCGAAAAAGTTGAACGCCCAGCGAACCACAGCCCAGCCTGGCAAACCACATGCGAACGCCAACCCAAGCATGGCCACCAAGCCCACCGGATTGTTTGCCCAGTGATGCAGCTCATACTGTTGGATCACAGCGGCGCCGCCCGAGATCGAGGCCACCACTGTACTGATCACACCCACAATCCACTCAGACTGCGTACGCGGCCGCAAGATGCACATCACCACCAGCGTGGCTAGGCCCGCGCCAATGGCACCCATCCCGGCAATCCCTCCCATTGCTTTCCAGACGGCCAGGCCAGCCGCCGATGTCCCCGTGCTTGTTGGTTCCAAGTCCTTCCCCTTGTGTAATACGGTCGGCATGGCTGTCTCCCGTGATGCGCTGCAAAAGCAGCAGACGTAAAAAAAGCCCAGATGATTCAGGGCTCAACAGAAATATCAAAAAACAAAACCTTCGCCTACAATGCAATCACTCTGAACACAATTAGTCTTATTTGCTCACGGGACCTCTCTTCATGAACAATTTTATTAAAAAAGCTGAAATCTGGACGCCAACCGGTGGGGGAAAAGCTTTTGTTTCTGGCGTGCACACCAAGTTAATTAGAGAAGCGGCATCACGCCGAGGAGTCCTGATAGAGAGGATCGACAATAAAACCTACTT
The DNA here is from genome assembly GCF_050487245.1 of Alcaligenes sp. Me129. NCBI lineage: Bacteria > Pseudomonadati > Pseudomonadota > Betaproteobacteria > Burkholderiales > Alcaligenaceae > Alcaligenes > Alcaligenes sp. Me129. The sequence continues at coordinate 50,721 of NZ_JBKQGX010000009.1, read as the reverse complement.
TCTATCACACGAAAATAAATCCGTGCTCTTTGTCGAGCACCTTCCTGCGTTGACTAGCGCTACGTGCAGGGCCGCATCCCACGACAAAAACACAACAAAAATCTTCCTTGAGCGAGCAGGAGTCAAAACACCCATGGGGAGTGTTTTCTCACCCAGAGCGATGGACTCAGCCCTTTCTTACGCGCAACAAATCGGTTTTCCAGTTGTTATTAAACCCATTCGAGGCTCAGGAGGAAAGGGGGTCATTTCTGACATTCAAAATGAAGAACATTTCAAATTGGCTTGGACTGAGGCCGGCTCTACCGTCAGATGTATTGTTGAAAAGCACATCTATGGCCGTGACTATCGAGTCTTTGTTGTCAACGGTCGATTTGTATGTGCCGCCTTGCGCATACCCGTAAATATTACCGGGGATGGAAAATCAACGGTGTCAGAGCTCATACAGCAAAAAAACAAACAACGCGAAGATAATCCATATGTTGGAGAAAAACAGATTCAGATAAGCGGGGAAATGCTCAGAAATCTGCAAAAATTAGGCTTTAACAAAAGCAGCATTATTCCTGCTCAAATGAATATTCAATTACTCCCGGTCGCCAACATCGGTACTGGCGGTGATAGCAAAGATGTAACGGATGAGGTGCACCCAGGATTTGCCGAGATTGCGATTAAAGCCGCGCACTCAATCCCTGGAGCCTACTTTGCAGGGGTAGACCTGCTGGTTCCTGATATATCGGTCTCACCTGATGAGCAAGAGTACGCAGTCTGCGAAATAAATACACGATGCGATATAGGCCTTCACCACTTTCCGGTATTTGGCCCCGCTAGGGACGCTGCCGGGGCTCTCATAGAATCGATCTTCCCGAGCGCAAAACCAATCCGCCCTATCACAATGAAAAAAGTGCAGCTGACATTACAGGGCCAGGTGATCGGCGTAGGAATGCGCCAACGCATCCAGCGTATTGCAAGTCTCTACCATCTCAAGGGGTGGGTGCGAAATGAGGGCAGAAAAGTTTCTGCCCTCATTTGCGGCAGCGAGTCTGCGGTAGACAGAGCAATACTATCGTTGGCCTCAAGCCCATCTACGTACGTCAGCAGTGCCGAATGGCTCGGCACCCCACCGAATAACTTTGAAGTAATCCAATAACTCACCAGTCGGCCCGCGTGAAAATAAATTCTACCCGCGGGCTGCTACGCCACTTAGCCGCCTATTTGATACTTGCCCATCAGAAAAGCCTCAATAGCACGGCGATAGCCTGCGTGTTCGGCCCACCCCAGGTCAATGCTTAGCGCCCCGGTCATACCGAACAAGCCGCGGGCGCCACGGAAGTAGGCGCGCTGGTTTTCCCCACCCTCATACCCGATCTCCAGTGGTCGTTTATCACTTGGTGCCGCTGCAACCTCTTCGCCGTTCACAAAGATACGCAAGCCATCACGCGTAGAGCCAGTGAACATGACCAGCGCCGGTTCTGACAACGTATAAATATTGAGGCCGTTGTAGCTCAGTCGAGCGGGATTCTGGACACTAATTCCATATTGGTTGTACGTGCGGATTGTTGGGCTCCCAAAGTCTCGCGTGAAGTCAACACGCAGCCCGATTAGGCTGAGGCTATTATCCTGCCCGCGCAGCACGCAAACGCTGTCAACCCCACTCCCCCCGTCAATAGGCTGTGGCATACAGACCGTAAATACCGACCATTGCGTCGGGTCGATAGCGGGCGCGACAGCATCAGATTCGATTCGTAAAGTTTGACCAGAAAGCATCTGGAAGGCGCTGGCGCCGTTTGGGAATTGACTGACCACCGCAGGCGTCGCTACATTCGGGTACTTGGAGCGAGCGGCAGCACGATTTCGTACCCAGCCCTCATCCACGTTCATGTAGTCCGGATCTATCAGATCTACCCATCCCGGCACTGCCCCCATTGCCGCCCCTTCAGGGGTGCGCTGAATGGTGGGCAGGCCGTTTGTGTTTTCGAGTCTAACGCCATTGATGCGTTGATAACGTAGCATTTTTTGCTCCTGAGTGTGTTAATTGACCATGCTGACAGCACGGCGATGCAGCTCGCGCTGCAAGATTGAGTAGAGAAGTTGTTTAAGTCCAAATACATTGAAGCGCCGCATGTCGAGCCGGGAAAACGCTGAGGCGCGCGGCGTCTCGCACAAGTACCCGTCGACGCCATCGACGTCTTGCCAGCGCTGGCCAAATGTGTTCGTTGTGTTTTTTGTAATGCGGGTGAGTTGACGGTTGTCCTGAGGCCAGAAATCAAATTCTTGCCTGCCGTACTGCCCCATTCTCCGGCAAACCTCTAAGCACACGCCCAAGGTCTCCGACCTCTTGGTGCCCAGCCAATAAATCCGGCCTGCCTGCTCGAAAGAATACGCGTTGTGGTGATCGACAAACGCGGTGGCAGTCGGGTGCAGTGCAGGCAGCGATATACCTACCACAGTTTCGTCTTGCGGCGTGGCACTATTGGCATCTCGGTTGAGATCGACCCCATTTCCGTTCGTACGTGTATTGGAGTTATAGCCGGACGGATTTAGCACAGGCACCAGCACCAGATCGCATTGCCAGCGCAGCGCCGCAAGAATCTCATCCTCGCGCCACATATCGCATATTTCGCGAAGCAGAATCATGTTTGTCAGCACAGCTTCGCGCTCGTCACCGTGCACTCCGCCTAGGATGACAATCTTGGGTGGAGCAATCTCCGCCGATGTCCATCCGTCTCGCATCAGCGGCGCAGTGGACATGGTGTACTGGTTGATGGGGTTACCCCATTCATCGGTACCCAGTTGTGTCTTGCTGATGTAATCAGATCGCTCGGCCATCAGGGCGTCCAGGTAGGCGTACACCGCAGCGTAGTTGGGGAACATGGTGCTGATCGCGTCGGTATACAGGAGGCCGTAGTCGCGCTGCACGGTGACGCTGCGGTTGCTCACCCAAGGCTGATTTGCAGGAACGTGTTGCGATGCGGCAGGCATTGCACCCCAATCGACGCTGCCCTGACCGCCGCCGATAACGAACTCACCGCTCGTCATCCATCCCAGGTATACAACTCCTGTCTCGTCCACATAGCAGTAATCGGGCTGGTTGTCCCCCGTGAAAAACTCGTACAACCATGACGGGATGATCTGGCCGTCCCCGTCGACTGCAAGCAACTGATTGCCAACCTCGTCGACTGTGGCGTAAGCGGCGCTTTGATCGTCGTTGCCGTAAAACTCCCCACGAGTTTGGCTGACTGCGTATCCTTCTGCGTCCACGGCCAACAGCAGATTGCCGACCTCGTCCGTAATCCCTGTCGCCACGTCGCCCTCGCTATCGTCCTGATAAAACTCGCCGTCTAGCGAAGCGGGCGCTGATGCCAGATCCAGCGCTGCGGCGGACTGCTCGTTTGCGATCTCGATCTGCGAGTCGAAGTACTCTTTGTTGACGGGCTGCAACCCCGACCAAATCCACTGCGAGCCATCGGATACCCAGTAGCCGTTGTTGGCTGGGTCCGGGTCGTTAGTTACTTGAGCTACAGTGCCTTTGGGCTGCGGACCCGCTGCCTCCATCTCCGCTTTCGTCAGGTACGTCTGCATATTGGCAGCCTGGCGGGCAATCTCCATGACCTGCTCTTTCCAGGTCAACAAGGTCTCAACGTCAATCCCCTTGCGATTCAAATTGACTTCACCAATCTCCCCATTGATGAATTTCCGCCAAATATCACCATCAATGCCGAAGCCGCGCAGTTCCTGCAGTGTCGGAAAGCATTTTTCTGCCATCTCGTTTACCCATAAAAAAACCCGCCGTAAGGCGGGTTAGGTGGTGTTAGTACTCTAGTTGCTACTGTCGATACATGCCGTCTTTGGCGTAATACCGGCGGTCGTAGTTCACAGCGCTTAAACGAACGTTAAAGCCATCAATCGGATTCTTTGCCGTGACGATAAAAGGGACTGCCTGGCGCTGCTCTGTACCGCTGCCAATGATGTAGCCCGTTGGCTGTGCACTGCCGGTCACAATCGGCACACGTGGTGGCCTGCTGAGCAGAGCCCAGAAATCCTCACCAGCCGAGCTGATCGGTATGCCCTCTGTCTGACCATCCGAGTTTTGGATGAACATCACATGCGGCCCTGGCTGACTCCAATCCATAGGCTGCGACAGGCGAACGGCCAAGCCATCCACAGCAGTCACATAACCGCCATGCTCTCCAGCTTTGGTCGTGTCTGAGCACAGAATGCGCTGGCCAAGCACAAGCATGCTGGCTTCGCTCAGGCAATCCCGCTCCATGGTGGTGTGCTGGTGCTGAATCTTGTTCCAGGCCCGCCAAGCATGCAGCTCACCTTGCCGGTGGCTACGTACCCCTACTGACTCGATCTTTTGCGGTTTAACCGCACTCTGGTCTGGAAGGTAGATGGTCACCACCGCATCATCATCCGGCGAAACGTATTCGTACTCCACGCCGTCATAGCCTTCTGCCGGGCCAAATGAGAACGTCCGGGACTCAGACCCTGGCAGCGTGTTCCGATGGTTAAACAGCAGCGAGCTATCGTCGGTCTCACGCTCAAAGAACAGCCGCAGCTGGCTTCCCTGTCGGTACGCTTGGCAAAAGATCGCATTGGCCACGGCCTGAAAGGTCTCTTCAAAAGACATCTCCGACTTATCGAACGTGTAGCAAAACTCGACTGCGTCCGGAATGCCGAAGTAATCGACAATCTCAGCAGCTGTGGCATAGATCCCCTCCACATCAATCTCAGCAATGCCTCTATTTCCAATCCTTGAATCCAGGGCGATTGCACAAAGAATGTCAGCGGCATTACGCGTCGAATGGAGCGTGGATGTAAAGCCAGCTCCATCTCTCAGTGGGATCTGCCGCGTTACCAGCAGATTCAGCTTGCGCTCTTTAACAGCCAGCGCCCCATCGGTGGCGAAGGCGGACGCCAGAACAGTGGTCACATCGCCAAAATGCGGCTGATTAACCGGCGAAGCCGCGTAGAGATCCCGCCATTTCACCTCATCAATGATCTGACCGTCGAAGCTCGTATCCGAGTCACTGGTACGAATCATGCGGAACTGCCACTTAAGCGACTCCATCCCAAGATCAACATTGAGCGTAGCTGCCCGAGTAGAGCGGGATGTAGCCGACCCTTGGACAACACCGTCAAATACCCTAGCGCCGGCAGTTGGATTGCCCGCCGCATCGAGCGGTACCGCCTCCAGCCGCACCGACACATCCCGGCGATACTGCTGCTGGCCGTTGTCCGCATACAAGCCATTGAGGGCAATAATGTTGCAGATGGCACGGCTGATCGGGGTTGCCGATTCTACCGTCATCCAACCAACCCAGCGCTCTTTCTGAGCCTGCGCGGTGACAATCAACTCGGGCGAAACCCCACCGTAATCACTCTCCAGCACGTTCCAATCAGGATTGACAGCAGCAGGATTTGAAAGGATCAATTCGTTGTTTGTCAGAGTATTGATTGTGTAAGTACCGGACAGGTCATAAGGCAGATCACCGGAGGGTCGTGTCAGTGTTGGGTTTCCTGTCGGATACGTGTGCACAATGCCTAGCGGCCCTGGCCATGCAGAATAATTCTGAGAAATATCCAAGCTCAGAACGGTTTTCCTATCACCCACATTCCCTACAACGCTGACACCCACAATTCCGTATGTGCCGTTAATGTTGCGCGAGGCATCGTATAAATTGCCCGCATCACCACCCGTCACGCCTATCCAATGGAAGGTGCCATTGGTAATCGTCACCACTTGGCCCACCTCCCAGTCTGTTGACTGGTCACCCTCCAAAGTTAAATACCCCACAGAAGAATCACTATTGGATATACCTGCTGAGCTAGGTGGGGCTACATATTGGTAAACGCCCGAAGTAACGGCGGCTCCCGATACACTGACCACATCACCAGCCAAAAATAGCTCAGGAAAATCAACGTCAGGATTGTTGCTTCGGATGATATTGGGCGACTGAAAAACCATGGGCGTAAATACAAGCCGAGACGAGTTCGGAGGCTGTAGAACCTGACCGTTCACACTATTCGATCGCTTGACTGCCAACACCGGCGTGTTGATGGCGTTACCGATACGAAGCTGTGGCGCTCCACTGTTCGGCGACGTATTTGGCCCGTAGACCTCCACGGACATGCCCGCGATCTCATCGGCTGGCGTCGTATCGTCGCGCACATCGTGGATCTCAAACTGGCCTCGACCGACACACATGTAGGCGATTTCTTTCTCTACGTGATTCTCGAAAACCGAGTACGGCACGGCCAGTAGATCAGGCGTGCTACGTACCGTCCCGTAGATATCCGGGATACGGCCATTGACCCGCTCTCGGTTTGCCCGAGCTGACAAACCATTGTTTGGCGACTCCGATGCGATATTGCGCTGGGCTGTATTCGGAATTTGTGGTCTGAACAGCAGCATGCTGGCCACAGACAAAACGGCCGCAATCGCCAGTGGAATCCAGACTTCTGGGCCTTGTGGCACCAGCACCAGGTAGAACGGCCCTGGCATATCGTGCAGCGCATCCTCAGCCTCTTTGCTGGTCGGCGTCACGTCCGTGTACTCAGACACATGCTCGTGATACAGACGCGCACCTTCCGGCGCATGGTCACCAAACTCAGTGCGTAACAGAGCAATCAGATCGTCAGTCTCATAGCGCGTGATGCTCTCAGGCTCCAGTACGTTGCGAACGATATTTACGACAATCATTGATAGAACCTCATCCCGTGGTAGACCCCGGCATAGCACTCGAACGGCATAAACTCAGCGCCGCGTTCGCATAGGTGCAGCAAACGCCGGCGCATACAAACACCAATGTGCACATCTCCGCTGGCCGACTCCATCAGCACAACGGATGGCGCTACTGTGGGGCCAGCCACCTTTTTGAACTGCCGCATTACCGACTTCACGCCCAGAACATTGGCTTCCCGAATGCTGTGCAAACGCCTATCGCCCGTCAGGTGCTGCCAAGCCATAGCGGCAAAGTGCAGGCAGTTATTGGTTTTTCGGTCATGGACCTGATCCAGCAGCGCATCGATGCTCACAAGAAACCCCGCAGCATCCAGAATCGGTCCACCGTGTAGGCCTCGCCGGTACGAGTCAGGTTCAGATACGGCGCCACAGCCTCAAACGACGATCCGTCACGCGTACGTGAGATCTCGTCCGCCTGCAAAACGATCGGCCCGATCATCGGCTCGCTGAGTTTGTCAGAACGCCAGGCCCGGTAAATGACGGTGGGCTTAATATGGCTCGTCCCAGCGTCAATCACCCGCTGCAGCTCACTGGGGATAATCTCGCCCAGGTCACCCAGATCCACCCTCATGCCAAAGTCCAAGTCCCCTCGCGTGTCCTTGGGCTGCATGCGCATCGGCAGATACTCATACTCCCGCACCACCCCGCCCCCATGGCCCAGCGCCTGGCGCTTCATCCAGGGGTTTGGGTTGCGCACCAAAAAAAAAGACCTGGAGAAAGACGGATGGCTTATCTCCAGGCCTTCAATACGCGATACCGACCTTCGCGCCTTAAAGAAGAAGTCATGCTCTGACATAGACCAGATCCTCGTTAACCACTTTGTCCAGAATATCGATGGCCTCGCAGGCATCATCACCAAAGACCGCCTCCATCAAGGCCCTGGCCGCCCACTCGTCATTGCATGGGGAGACGAAGTTGGGCAGGACCTCCAGCTGGGCCTCTACGGTGAACACTCTGGCGCTTCGTGTCGGGCGGGAAAACGATCCTGGTATGAATGTGGCCCTGTACTCCTGAGACTCTGAGCCCTCCAGGCGCAGTGAGATCAGAAACGGATCACCTCCGGACCGCTCCCAATTACGCACATACCCCATAAACATGTCGTAATCAGACGGGCGCAGGTTCCACGACGCACTGACGGTGTGAACATTTCCAGTCGTATCAAGCCGCATAAGGCTCGGCCCGCCCGGCACCGAAGTGGATATAACCCCGGTCCCAAACTTAGCGGCCAAGCTCGCCTGCAAAGGCGAAAACGGGAACCGTAGCAGGCATTCATCATTCATCGTCTTGGCCTCACGTCTGTGTATTGCCCCATGCTTTTCCGGAACTGGCTGTTACTGTTCTTGGCTTCCTGCGCCATCAAAGGCGGCACTTTCTCGCCAATCCGCTTATCAATCTCAACGATGATGTCGCCGTTGCTCATTCGCTGTTCGACCTGAGCGCCGCCGTAGTTATTGATGTAGACATTGCCGCCCCCGTTGCCACCTGTCGCATCCTTATTGCTCACCACCTGACCACGGCTATTAGCCATCATGAACTGCTGGCCATTTGCCGCATTGAATACCTCTGGCGCCCCGTTTTCGTTAATGCGGTACATCTTGCCTGGCTGTGTGGGGCCGCCGTATTGGCGGCCGCCTGCCAGAGTGGTGGATGCGGCAGCAATTGCCGGCGCTCCAAAACCGGCCGCTAAACCAGCCGCTGTCGCAGCGGCTGCCGGGGCCAGGCCAGGCCCGACCACAGGAATAGCGGCGGTAGATGCAAAAGCAGCCTGAGCAGCAAGTGCGGTGTTCGCTGCTACCTGCCCAGTGACTGAGGCCAAATAGCCCGCAGCAGCAGCCGATTGTGCGGCCTTACCCATGACCCAAGCCTTTACTTGGGCAATGCCCATTTGGACGAAAGAACCCACAACCTCATTCAGGACAGCATTCCCAAGCATCCGTGCAGCATCCGCCCCACTGTGAAGGCCTACGATTAGGCCCGAAATAGCACTGGTCCCAGATGAGCCCAAGGCGTCCAGGCTTGCCATCATCATTTCATTCCATTGAGACTGAGCCCGGAAATTGGCCTCCTGCAAAGCCTGCATATTGGCGGCATGGGTACGTTCAGCCTGTCCTTTCAGGTCAAGGTATCTTTGGTCCTCAAGCAGCTTTTCCTCATTAAGCTTGCGTAGGCTCTCCAGCTCATCTTCAAATCGCTTGGATTCATTTGCGATAGGGTCCATCTGGCGCAGAAGCTGACGGTTGTTCTCGGCTTCAGTAATTTCATGAATAGCCCTAGCAAGAGCCTCGGCAGCCGCTACTTCTTCTTTAGTAGCGGCAGCATTCAAAGCCATCTTCGCTTTTGTCGCGGCTAACTCTTCACCCTTTAGCCCCGCCAAATACAGCGCCACAGCTAAATCATCAATTACCTTTTTGTTCTGTTCAGCGTCTTTGATTGCTTGCTTTTGCGCAGCGGATAGCTTCTTCGTGCCATCAGTCAGTTTCACCGTCTGCGCTTCGCCCTCACCGAGAACCCGGTTGTAATCCTCAAACCACTCTTGTGCTGACCGATCAATAACGCGATCAGTTATCTTGGTCAAAAGACTATCGTAAGCCCCTAGACCCTTTGCAGCATCGTCCCAGCCCTTCTTTGCCGCGTCGATAAGGTTAGTTGTCTCCTTTAGAGCGCCTCCCCCAAAAGACACTTTCCCAATCCCATCCATCCCCAGAGCTTGGAGAGGCGTGTTGATCATATCTGCTAGGGAGTTTACGAAGTCAGCAGCACCATTCTTCGTCTTGGCCCAAGCATTCTCAAACATGATCGGAATGTTCTCTGCTAAAGCGCCCCAAATCGCTTGGATGGAACCAGCCGCACCTTGAAAGAAAGAGGCAATACCATCTATTTCCTTGGCTGTTGAGAGGAACATCTGTTCAAAGCCTCTAGGCAGATAAGATGTTATTTGATCAGTGCCGCTCTTAAATTCTCCAACCATCTCAGAAACGGCATCAACCGTTTCCTGTACGCTAATCGTAATTGCATCAATCTCACGCACAATCGCAGCAATATCTGCGTCACGAACCGCCTCAGAAAAACGAACCAACGCATCCGACAGCAGATCGGTCGACCCCGTGGCCTGGTCAATTTTCCCAATAGCAACGGTGAGATTGTTTTTCAGTGCTTGGGCCGCGTCTGCCACAGTGGTTTTCATATTGTCAGCAGCATCTCGATTGGAGACCAAAGACTGCTGCAATGAAGTAACCAACTGATCCGCAGTAAGCTTGCCCTGCACGCCCAGCGACCGAATCTCAGCGGCCGTTTTACCAGTTGAAGCCGCAATATCATCGACAATGGTCGGGACGGCAGCCAGAATTGTTTGCCACGCCTGCGCCCCCACCTTCCCCGTATTTACCGAAGTTGTGAAAGCATTAATGGCGGCGTCTGCTCTGTCGGCGCTTGTGGCATTCTTCACAAATGCGAAGGATAGAGAATCGGTCACGTCTAAGACGTCCGAGGTCGACTTACCCATGGAGGATAATGCAGACCCGGCTCGGATATAGACCTCAGCAGCCTCCGAAAGTGGGCGATAAGTACGGTTTGCCGTATCCAATAGTCGCTCATTAACCGAGTTCAAGTCGGCGCCTGCGCGTGTGGCCATGCGAACACGCTCAGTCATTTCGTTGTAACTGTTCGCCATCTGCACCATCGCCTGTGCAGTTTTCAGGGTAATGAGGCCCTTCAGAACATTTGTGAGTGAGTCTAGGCCAGCAGAAGCAACATGCGCGCCACCCCCAAGCCCACGCACGGCAGCAGCTGTTTTAGTCAGCCTCATTTCCGTCTGATGGGCAGCCTTATCAGTTTTGTTGAACCCCATACCCAGGGAATCCAGCCCTTTCAGAACAGACCCAAGCTCGCCAATTAGCTTTGCCGTTTCAGCTTCGACGGTGAAATAGATCGTGCCAGCATTCTCGGCCATTTCAAACTTCCATAAAAAAAGCCACCCGAAGGTGGCTATTGCTAATTAATTTACACAACTACATCGCTAGGTTCTCAAGCGCCCATTTGCCTGACTGGCGATCGTATCGGAGATTGGCCGAATACGTCGTCCTTAACATCGCGCCGAATGAATTCTGCGAATCCACATACCCAAGCACCGTAAACTTGCACTCACCTGACTTAGTTACCTTGACATCAGAGAACGACGGGAATTTTGCGGTAGATGGAGCGACCAGTTTGGCCTTCACAAAATTTTGGGACATCACATAGGCCATTATCGTGTCACTGCATCTGGCCTTCTCTCGAGCCTGTTCCTTCTCGAAAGCCGCCACATTGCGGTCAAGTTCACTTACCTTCTCGCGCGGCACCCCCTTCCAAACAATGCCAGCCACAAAGGAGAAAACAACCAATGCAACTCCAACGAGAAATTGATGCTGGGGTTTGAGCCTTGACGCGAACTTTGGGAATACTCGTGGCAGCAACAATACGCCACACACCAAAACAACCAAGCCACCCGGCCCGGTATTTGTGGACATAAAAACCAACCCAGCCACAATCAGAGCCAACCCGACCAAAGCACCAACCAATTGCCCCAAGCTGGAAACCAATCTACTCATCACCTATCTCCCTATATGCATGAGGAGATATTACCCAACGCAGCAAGCCCACGCTAGACAACGCTAAGCCCTGGCAGCCAGAACCCGATCATGCCAAGCCAGCGCCTCTTCCATTTCAGCCTTGCTAGGAGCTTTTGCGCCAGGCGAATCATTCTGCGATGGCGGGAACTTCGCACGTAGCGCCCCCACTAACCCGGTCATGGTCATCTGCCAGGCATCCCGCTCAGAAACCCCAAGATGCGCCATTGCCATGGACACGTGAGCTCGGGCGTCGAACTCTTGCACGTACTCCGGTTCCTGCTCGGCTGGTCGGGGCAGTTCTGGCAACGAACCAGTAACGCCGTGCTTGAGCAGGCATCGCGCCAGCACCACAACGGCATCCGGCCCCACCTGCCCTGGCTCGTAGGTAAGCTTTTCCCCCTCGGCCGACACACAGCCAAACAGCTCAGACAAATCCTCATCTGAGCAGGCCAGTACAACAGCCAGCGCATCCGCAAGACTTGGGGCCTCGCCCATCACTGCGGCGAACAGCTCCACTATCTCCCGTGGCTCACCGAGTTGCGACATCGCATAGAGCGACGGGCGCAGGATATGCACCCGTTCACCTACGTGGACGCCGACCTCACCGACATCCGCAAGGATCATCATGCGGTCACCGTAACGGCGCACTCTCCCTTCTTGGCGGAGTCAGCCGTGCTGGTTGCTGTGATCGTTGCGGTACCGGCGGCTACGGCGGTGACCATCCCGGTCTGGGAGACTGTTGCTGTGTCAGTATCCGAGGACGACCAAATAACACCTTGGGCCGCACCGGTGGGCGTGATCGCAGCGGCCAGTTGACGGGTTGCGCCTTCGGCAATACTGGCAGTGGCTGGGGTAACCACCACCGCATCCACGGCTGGAGCGTCAGGATCTGGCGTATCTTCCACCATCAAGCAGAAGTCACTGGCCGTTGCACTGGCTTCAAACGAATAGGTAGCCACATCGTCGTATGGCGCAGAGCGCGACATATTCGTCACAATGGAGAAGAAGGTGAACGTCAGGTCGGGGAAAGTCAGGCGAATCCAAGCCACTGGCTCGCCGCCCGTCGCTTCCGGCTTGATAACGTGCTTGGTCAGCGCGATCAAGGCAGCGGCACCAGTGCCCGCAACCTTCAGGACACCGTCGCCGGACACGCTCAACGTTTGGAAGGTGGCCAGGTTCTCGCGCAGTGCGCCAATGGAGTCATCGGCCGTCGCATCGGTGGTTTCCCACTCAATGGTCAGCTCTTTAGCACGCATGGCGCCCAGGCGCTTCCAGTCTGCCGCTGCGGGCATTTCATCGCCGCAACCGATGGCGTATTCCAAAATGGCCACACGGCCGACAAATTTCTGATTCTTGCAGGTAGCCATCTGGCCCTCCTAAATAATGATCTCAAAATCAACCTGAGCCCATGCCCGGTTTTCTGTGGTGAACCCCGGGCCTACTGGCTCGGTAATTGCTCGGATACTGGCGGCCCCGCATGGCACGGCATCGTCCATAGCTACCTGAAGCAGTGCCTCAATGTCTGTCATGACTTTCTGCGCGTCGCTACGCTCGTTGCGCTTACCCAGCAGCACCACGCGAAATCGTGGATAGCGGGTTTCAACAACGGGTCCAGCTCCGCCTGTTTGCTGGACGATGCAGTAGCGGCTGGCGGCATCGTCTGGCCTGGATGATTCCACCCAGGAGAACATCGCCAAGTAATCTGCCGGTAGAGCCGCCACCACCCAGTTACGAACGTCGATCAAAAGCACGGTATGCGTTCCTTAAAATGCGTGGCACGTCTGCGGCTATCTGGTCAAAGCCAGCCATCAAGAAGTGAGGCTCGCCATTCGGGTCCCAGTACTGGCCATGGTTTCCAGGGCGGTCTTGGCCTTTGAGCACACCAGGCGCGGAATGGACAGCGGCGGCATACTCGGCGCTATAGCCGTTTCGGCCTGTCACCTTATTGCCGTCGGCTTTGATTTCCACGAAATGGCTGTTGATCAAGGTGCTGGTATCCACCGGCGTCATCGTGGCGGCAGCCGCACCCCCTTGGGAAAGAACCGCGTACACGGCAGCCTCTGTCCTGCGCCCCTGGATCTCGGCCTGGAGCTTGCGCATGTTGTTCTTAACTTGCTTGATCCCCCGGACTGCCATCACGTCACCAGTAAAAAATCTGGCTCTTCATCGAAGAAAGACATATCCCAGCCTGTTACTGCTCGGATTTCCTGCCATTCAGTCGAGCCATTGAGTTGAATCAGATCCAGAAAGCAAGGGCGTTTGTCCTCGGTATAAATCTGATTACGTGTGACGAACTCCGCGCCCAGCGAATCACGCATCTGCTCTGACTTGGCGGCCCAGGTGCAGGCAATCTCGTAAGGCTCGCCGTATTTGCTGCCGCCCCACTCGTCCGTGCCTATATAAGGCTTCACAGTGGCGGTGTTGGTGTAGCTCCAATTGGCTGTCTCGCTCATCAGCGCCCCCCGGAATAGCAATTCCCTTTGGCAATCCACAGGCCGCCATGGGCCTGGACTGTAGGATCAGGCGGAATCAGTCCGGTGGCGCAGCCATGCTTGTCAAGGCCACGCAGTAGCCCAAGCATCCCGCGCCACCGATCGGCAAAACCTTGGTATCGAAAGGAACGGGACGCGCCACTCGGTCCAGTTTGGCTGCTGATGTACTTATCACCCTGTCCGTAAGCCATGAGAGCCAATAAATAGGACTGGATCAGCAGCGCTACAGCTGGCGTGTAATGCTCGTCCAGGCACCCCTGAATGCTGTTTGCCAACTCAATCCAAGCAGCCAAGATGAAATCAGGAACTTTGCTGATCCCTTGACTGGCCAGATATTGCTGGGCTTGCTCAGCGGTAATCATGTAGCCCCCAAAAAGAAAACCCGGCGCTTGGCCGGGTCAGTTAAGTGTTAAGGATGGCTGAATCTCATGCTCCAGCCGTTCGCGCCGCTTTTGCAGCTCGGGGATGGCTCGCTTACGCTCCAGCATCAGGCGGGAGCCGAACGAAGCGCGTACTTGCGTAGATACCTCTTCTGCCACCAAGGCCTGGAGCTGCTGATAAAGGTTCTGCGTTCGCTGATTCAGTGCGTCTCGCATGCGGTAGAACTCTCGAATCAACCGCACTTTGAAAGCGACCACCTCATCGCTATTACGCATGAGCGAGATAAGCAATGCAGCCTGCTGCTCGTTGAGCATTGCGTACTCGGTTGGCGAGCCACCACCCTGAGGGCGCTTCACCACACGCATTTCAAATGCCAGTGGCCCGAACTCATGCAAAGTCGTAGCATGCTGGCGCACCAACTGTATGACACTCCTGTGATTGGCTTTCATTCCTCGGGCAATCACCAGACTGGATGCCAGCGGCTCACCACTGACGACAGAAACAAGCGGTTCAAATTGAGTCATTTTTAGATCCCAGAAAAGAAAAGGGCCGCCCACAATGGGCAGCCCCGGACTTTTCAAAGCTCTTCCACCCTCTCGGGCTCGGCATCTACCGATTTAAGGTTGCTTGGAAGCGTATACCCGAACGAACGGGCGTAAAAAAACCGCCTGGATGGCGGTTATTTAGCTTTCGTCTGCTTACTGCCCGCATCTGGCGTTGCTGGCGTCAGTTCCCCGGCCTTTTGCTGTGCGTCTTGCTTGATACGCTCAGCTTCGGCGGTTGCTTCGCTGATGATTCGGTCAGCCTCGGCCTGGGCCTCCTGCTTGGCTTCCTCCACACGTTGCGCCAACTCGGCTTGGGCGCGTTCACGCATCGCATCAATTTCCGCCTGGGCCTGCTTCAGTAGATCACCGGCCTCATCGGAGGCTGGAGCAACTTGAGCCAATGGGATGACGTTGGCCTTGAGAGATGGATGCACCTTCTCCAGCTCCACTACCTGACCAACGGCTACCCCGTGCCAAGCACGAACGACTTGATATTTCGCCATTCCAGTCTCCTTAGCTCAGGTCTGCGCCGTACAGCACGCCGGACTTGCCATCGCCGTCACGCTTGATCTGCAAGCCCATGGCCGACATGATCTGGAAGTTGTGGTTGTCCTGCGGGCGCAGGCGCAACAGCGGCACGGTGCCGACGGCCATGCCGACCAGAGGGGAAACAACGTCTTGGCGGCGCTGGTAGGCGATGAACTCATTGCCCTTCAGAGCAAACGTCTGACGGATCGAGCGGGCGGGGATGAAGCTTTTGACGGCATCCAGAATGGAGCCAGCAACTGTACCGCCACCAGTACCCAGCTGAATCAGGTACGGCTGAGACAGATTGGCCCAGATCTCGGGCGATACCCACAACACATCGTAGGCCTCGACCTTGTTGTTGCGCGCTGCTTGAGCAAATGCGCCCTTGGTGAAGAACTCGATGATCTGCTGCGGCGTAGCCGTAGTCAGGTCGATATTCGCGCCACCGGCACCGCTGCCCAGGTTCAGCTTGATGGTGTTGCGGTGGTTCTTCAGGCCCTGACCGGGCTTGCCGTCAACGCGGATTCGCTCGGAGCCGCTCAGCACATAGCTGACAATGCTCTTGTAGAACTTACGCAGTTTGGCGGCCTGAGAGTCCAGCACCAGATCAATACCAACGGTACGCAGACCAGCATCGTGGCGCCAGTTCACGCCATAACCTGCCGTGAAGATCGGTACCGGGTCGCCGTCGTTGTCGTATTCGGTGTGATCGAACGAGTACGGCGCCTGGCCGTCAATGCTGATCGACACATCGTCAGCGATATCGCCAGCGATGTTGTAGGACTTCACCGTCTTACCAATGTCCAGCACCGTTTGCACGGCCAGCAGGTCATTGACAATTTCCATGCCGGTTTCTTGGTCACGGTAAGAGACGATCTGATTGTCTACTTCCTGCCAGAACTCACGGCCCAGACCTGCAAGCGCGTTGGCCTGCAGCATTTCCGGCGTCATCACGGCGCGGTTTGCCGCCAACAAGGCCGCGTCTTGGTTGTTCCAGATGTTGCGATTAGCCTGCAACGCCTGGAGGTGCCCCATCAATCGGGGATGAGCGGCAATAGCCGATTGGGTAAAAAACATGTGTTTCTCCTGTTAGGGCTCAGTGGTCGCAGCAGCCACAGTGCCGACACGCATGCGCACGCGGATGAAGTCAGCGGCGGTCAGCGTCACCTCGTCTTGGCTGTAGCCAATCACAGTGTCGGTGTCGTCGGTAGCCAAAGCGCCTTGTCCATTCGCACCGATCTTGATGGGCGAATCCTTTTTGTACGCACCAGCAGGACACAGGACGGCCAGCTCACGTCCTTCTTCGACGTAATCGCCGACGGCGGAATCACCAGCTGGGACCGCATCGCGGATGCTCAGACCTTGGTGATAGGCGCAGTTGACGACGTAAACGCGACCGACCGCAGCAGCGGCCTGGGCGAACTTGTCATTGGCGTCAATGACGGCGAACGTGCCAGGCAGCAACGCAGCGGCGGCCACACGGGTTTCAGTGATGGACTTGCCATCGATATTCACACGGCGGTATCGGCTCATGTCTTACTCCTTGGGCAGCGCAGTGACATCAGCGGTCAGTGCGTTGCCGTTGGTTTCGATATGACCGGCACCCAGCGGTGCAGCGGTGCCCAGGGACTTGTGCATGGCATCCAGGGCCTCACCGGACAGCGCATTGGCCACAATATCGCCATGCACGGCAGCCACGGCCTTACGCTTGTCGGCTTCTTCGGCCTTGGCGTTTGCGGTCAGTGTGTCGGACAACGCCTGATGATTGGCCTGCAGTGCCGTCACAGCATCGGAAACCGGCTTGATGGCGTCGGCCACGGCTTGGTCAATATTGGCAGTTACGGCTTTACTGATATCGCTGGTCAGCTCGGCCTTTTCTTCGGGAGTCAGAGGCATTTCGCCCTCCTTGTTGTTGACTGCAGGCCGGGCCTGCGGGGTAAAAATCTTCTGTGCGCCTTTCTTGATGCTGTTGGCGACTACTGCCACCCAGGACTCTTGGCGCACGACAGCCGCGCCGGTGTCGTCAAAGACGATCTTCCCGGCTTCGGCCTTGTATCCGTAAACCTCAGCAGCTCCACCGTTACGCACGATGATGGCTTGGCTGTCCGTGAAGTCGGCAACCCAGGCATATTCGTCAGTGCCTTGAGCGAAACGCTCTTTGGCGGCTCGGTCCAGGCGTTGCTCGCGCTCCCGGAAGGATTCGCCCACCAACGCGCCAGAATTGGCCTGCAAGGGCTTGGCTTGGTCCGCATTGACCATGAGGCCAACGCCCTGCTCCGGCGTGGCCGCCCCCACCTCATCCATAAGAATGGCGTCGTGGTCCATGCTCTTGATCTTGGCAACCCACTCCGCGCCAGCCGCTTTCTGTTCTTCGTTCGCCTCCAGGCGATCCAGAAACACCGCTACGCTGGTGTGGATCGGCGGCACATCATCGCCCCGCTCCAGGGCTTCCACACGCTCAAGCAAGGCTCGGCCTTCCTCGGTGCGCTGTGCAACCTCTACGTCCACCCACTTCTCAAGGTAGACACGGTTGCCGGACTTCTTCACATTGCGGTTGAATGCGCCCACATGGCCGACATTGATGCCCTCGGGACTGAATGCCGAGACGAACTGACCATCCACTTGCGGATGCCCCAACGGTGCCAGCGTTCCTTCCAGGCCCTGATAGTGAGCATCGATCTCACTGGCCGGATACAAACCGCCATTCATGACCACGTTGGCAGGCAGCGTGTAGCTGGGCAAAACCCAATGCTCACGGCTGTTGTGCGTCACCTTGCGGATCTGCTGGCTGTTGACCTGCGTGGTCACGTTGACCTGCATCGGCCCGCTATTCTGTGTCTGACCAGGCATAGCCTCGTTTCTCCATATTGGTTTTTGCTTGCTGCGCACGTTGAATGATCGAAGGCACAACCGGCTTCCCATCGTCATCGACCATCACCGCCACGGTTGAGCATTTACAGTTGATCGCCTGCCCAGGCAATGACCACCAGTCCTGCACCTGGTCCCGCGTGAATAGCTTCCCATGCCGGGCTGCGTGCGTAGCCCTGGTCGTGGGGCTCAGCGCAGATAGATGCAGCTCTTTAGTTTGCAGGCCGTAATCCTGCTCGGCATCGCTGGCCTCGTCCCACTTGGCACGCCTGAGCGCTGTGGTGATTTCAGTGCGTGCAACCCGATGCGCCCGCCGTGTCTCGATACCGGCCTGGGCGGTCAGGTTCTTCGCTACCTCTCGGGGATTCAGGCCGCGCCCTATCCCCTCAGTCAGCACCCGGGTCATGTTCGACTTCACATCGCCGACAACGCCCTTCATTTCTTCCGCTACCCGAGCACTGAGCAATGCCATGCGGCGGCGATGCGGCTCACTGCGTAGAATCTCTTGCAATGAGATGCGCCCGCCCCTGTACGCTGCGGACTGCTGAGACAGGTTGGCAAACACCTGGGCCGTGCCACGCGTAGCCGCTACCTCCACGTACCGGTCAAAGAGCCAGATATTCTCGTCGCCCCCTTCCAGCAGAATCTCGGCAACGATTGCATCCAGCCTGGCCAGCAAGGTGCGCAACAAATACGTATCCAGTCGGAACTGGTAGCGCCGGTTAACCACTGGCTCAGCTGGTATTTCATCCAGCGCAGCGCGGTAAGCCTTGGCTACCTTTTTGATGCGCACATTGAAGTCACGCATTGCGCGTCGTTCCAGCATATCTACGCCAGTCGGGTCGCGCAGATCACGGGGAAGGATCGCGGGTTTCGGTTTCGTCGCCATCCTCGTCCTTATCGTCGCCTTCATCTAACGGCTCGCTGTCTTTAGGGTCAAAGCCACCAGCAACCCGGATTTCGTCGTTGCTGAACACTTCTTCACCCGTCGCCAAAGCGGTCTGGTTAATGGTGCTCATCTTGGCGGCGTTATCCAGCCGCTCTGCAAAGGTCTGCTCTGTGAGGTCATCCCACATCACTGTCTTTTCGCCCGTGGCATCCAGCACGCCGATGCGTACCAAGTGATCAACCAAATCCTCGATCTCAAAAGACAGATCCATGCGGCGTGACTGGCAACGTGCGTAGAAGAACTTCAAATCTTCGGTGCTGGCCCGCTCCCCCTGCTGATTGCCCACCAGTACGCGGCTTGGAATATCCAGGCCGGCTGAAATGGTCTGCAGGTTGATGTTGTAGGTGGGGCTAGGGTCTGGAACCGTGGAAACCAACGGCGTGACTGTCGCGCCTTGAGTGTTCAACAGCACGTCGTTAGCGCGGTTCATTTCCACCGCGGCTTCGTTCATTGCCTCGCGCAACTCTTCAGGCTTTACTCCGTATAAGGAGGCAAGGTTTTTAAAGTCGATCTCTTTTTCGAAGTTGACGTTGAGCTGGCGGGCTGCGTTCTTTAAGAACGACTCACCCGAGCCGCCCTCCACCTTTTCCAGTGACACGAAGTTGTTATAGACAGGCTCGAGAAAACCGATGGCGTCACCGGAGTAGTCGCCCAGGATGAACACGCGGTCAGGGTGAATCTTGATGTTCCGCCCAGGCTGCCCATTTGTGCTCTGCTCTACATAGCTCCAGAACTTGGGCTTGCCGTAATTCTCTGACGACAGATCAGTATTCCACTCAGACACTCGCAGCGTTGCAGCCCACACCGGCACCACATCAACCAGGGCCTTGGAGCCGCCCTTCACTGGCTCATGCCACTTGCCACTGTCTTTAACCCGCAAGACAAGACCAGAGTGCCGACCTACCAGGCGCCGGGCATCAGCTTCACGAAACCGACGCCACAACCGGGCCGTCAGAACTCGCTTTGTTTTCTTTTCCCAGTCCGTCTCTTTGCGCGACTCATCCTCTTCGCCACCCTCAATTACCCACGGGTTTGTTTTCCAGCAGGTCCCGGCCAGCTTCTCTACTGCGCCACTGGCCAAACCATTGCGGCGATACAGCTTGTAGAAATCATGGAAGTCCAGGTTTTGCTTAAAGCCGTACTCGCACCAGGCGGCAGCCCGCTTATCATCCAGCCCCATACCCAAGGGATTGAGCAGATTCATGCGGGCGCGTGCCAACGCGGCGTCATGCATGGCATGATTCACCGCCAGTTGTAGATTGCTTGCCGTCATGTCGTAACCCGCTTAAGTATCCCGTTCATGCCTTCACTGAAATAGCCCAAGCGCTCCGGATGGCCTACCAGCTCGACGCTGGACATCTCCGGATCACGCCACAAGCGCTTTTCATGTACAGGCGACCGATCAGCCGCCAATTGCCGCGCACAGGACATGCAGCGCGCACGGATAACCAGCGAAACGCTGCCGTCTCGCGCTGAAACATTGAAAATTGCCATTTATCTGCCTTGAAGTAGGCGCTTTGGAATCATCAAGCCCATGGCTGCGTTGCGCTGTTTGATCAGCGGGCCAAGCGCATACCGGGTTGCATCGATGTAGTGGTTGTTCTTATCCACGATGTCGGCCAGAACATCGCCTGTCAGTCGGTCCACCTTGTAGCTGTACGTCCTGGCCTCATGCAGAAACTTAGTGCAGCGCGGGTGGATGATGATTTCCTTGTAGCTGCGCAGGTGGGCAATGCCGTCCTCAACGCTGCCCTTCCATTTCTCCACACCCTCAATGCGTGGTATGGCCGGGCGTATCCCGCCACCGGTACTCTTGACGTGACTGATCGTCTCAGGCCGCGCCGAGTCCGCTCGAACTGTGTGCTGCTCGACACCCGGTAAGCGCTCAATCATGAACTTAGCAATGTCGTCGTTTTCCAGGCCGACCTTGCCAGCCTCGTACTCGACATACAGGCGCTGATCTTGAATAGCCAGCCGGACTCCTGCTGTCGGGTCTTGGGAGAAGCCCCAGTCGATGCCGAAGTAAGGCCCATCGAACTCTGGAAGATCGAACTCTGCCACCCGGTACTTGCCGGACAGAATCTGCGCTTCACTGTTCTCGCGGTATGCCCCATCCCAGATCCAAGCATACGTCTGATCATCCAGGCGTTCCCGGTCAGACAGACGCTCTTCCTCCAGCACAGCTGGGAACCACGGGTTGTCCGTGTAGTTCAACTCAACAATCTTGGACCCGGGCGGAGGCGTCTTGCGATATCGCTTGTCAGTCGGGCTTCCGTCTTTCTCCGGGTTCCAGGTTACCCAAATCTCAGATCCCGCTTCACGCACCGTCGGTGCCAGCTTCTGCCAAGCCACCTCACTGACGTTCTCAGCCTCATCAATCCAGGCAATTAGAATGCGGGCCTTGGACTTGATGCTGTCCAAGTTATGGCGCAGGCCACAGAACACATACGAAACGCGCCGGTTCTTGGTACGGATGAACTTTTCACCAATATCAAAGTAAGCATCAAGCCATGGCGTCGATCGAATCGCCTGCTTGATCTCCTCCATGGACGACTCTTCCAGGCTGTTCATGTACTCACGGCCGCTCAGGATCACTCCCGACACGCCCGCCTCAGCGAACATATACGCCCGTACCGCTGTCATCAGCGCAAAGCTGCGCGTCTTGGCAGACCCTCGTCCGCCGTGAGCGCCCCTGTATCGCGCCTGTCCACTGAATACCGGAATCAGCTTAGGTGGTAGCTCAATCCTTGCTTTCGACATTTGGGGCCACCAGCTCGATGGTCGTTGGCGTCATAGGAATGGGGCCTCCGCCCGGGCCGCTCAGCTCCCGCTTATTGGTGAACATGCCGCCCATCTCCTTGGCAGCCTGCTCCATCAAGGAAGCAGCCAGGACTATGTTCTTACGGCGCATCGCCTCGTTCGCCATCCGGTGAAGCTGCCGCAAGCGAAAGGCCTGATCAGCAATCGGGATCTCTGCCACTTCTTTACGAAACCGCGCTCGCGTGTCGTGAAACAGGTCGCTCCACTTCTTCGATAACTGCCGGCCAGATACCTTCGTTGGGTCGTACTGCCCCACCTGGTTGCGCGGAACGTCGATACCAAATTCTTCCTTGACCGCCTCTGCAACTTGAGTAGGCGTGTCGTAGCACGCAAGCGCTTGCACAATGAAGCGCTGCGCGGCCTCACTGAGCTTTGCCATAATGTGAAATCCGTCTAGCTTGTGTCTATGTTAGGCAGCGACCTTTAAACAGGTGCCGCATGCATGTGCGATGTTGGCCCTTGCCACTGATGGGCCTGCCTTGGCTGCGTCAATCAGTCGTTGCACATCTTGAGATGCGCCGTAGCGCTGGACGACCCCAATGAACTCTTCCACGTCGTGACCGACCATGCAGAGCTTGGGGAATCCTTCTTTATCAAACTTGGGTGAGCCGAACTCATCCATCTGCTGACCGATATGCATCAGCTCATGCTCAACCAGTGCGCAGAACTCGATGTCGCTGCACTGGGAGCAGTAATCAGCTGCTAGGGTGATGATGAATTGCGGCACATGGCCGAACCACTCACGCATCTGTTGCTCTTGGCGGGCTTTCTGCCACCCACCAGCGCGGAACATTACTTGCTCGCACTGCCCCAGGACTGAGCGGCCTTGCTTTGTGAAAGCCGTTGATGCCCACAGAAAGCACAGATCAGCGTCAATCAGGTGGGAATGATCTACGTTATAGATCGGGCCATCATCGGACAGGATGTTTCGCTGTACCCATTCGCCGATCTCTGGCGCGGGTCGAAGCGTTAGAAATAGCTGCGCCTCCTCACCAACCAAATCAGCAGGTGGGCATGGTCTCGCTGGCAGGGCCATTTCTTTCATCCATAAAAAACCGCCCGGAGGCGGTAGTCGTGATCAATAAAAACCAATCCCGCGTTTAGGCTTGAAATAGTCTTCGGGGCCTGCAGTCAGCCAATTCGTCAATACATCGATAAAAGAGCTCACTGCATGACCCATGTCAGTTTCGTCTGCAATAATAAACTCCTTAGCCTCGCCGCCAATCTCACGCAAAATGAAATTATCCCCACGCTTTGCTAGCTCGTAACCCAACCAGAAATAGCGTTTAGGAAAGCTATTAAGTGATGAACTTAAGGCTACGCCAACTGCAAACCGAAGATTACCATGTTGGTCAATGACGTTTAACTTCGCGGTAGCGTTGTTATCAATTTCGCTATCAACAAGGTCATAAATTCGCACCCAATGCTTTTTCCCCTCAGGGGTTTCGTACACGCCATCAGGAAAACCTAGTTTTTCTTGAAGAGACCCACGAAATCCAAGAGCAACGTTTCGAAGGCTAGCGAAATATTCATTCTGTTTTGAGGCATGTTCCGAATACATCTCAAACAATTTCTTATAAACAGGATCTTCCATTTAAATGCTCACTATCTTTTGAATTAGGAGCACCATTTTTACCATACCCCAAGCATTAATCATGCTACACATTGGAGAGGGGCATAATTAAAATAAAACCCGCCCGATCTTTCGATGGGCGGGCCTTTTCAAAACCTATAGGCACAGTTGTGCTGGGGATATTGTCCCGTAGAGTGTCCCAATAATCCAGTATTTTGGGAATCTTCATGTCCCAATCCACGCCATACGTATGTGGCCGACCTTGTTTCACCGCCGACGCGCTCTACCTGGCCTGATTCGATAAGGTGCTCCAAGACGCGGCGCACCCCTTTTCTAACTGCCTCTGATTGCCGAGCTGTGAGCTCACGCCCTCCAACTGCATCACGAACAAGCTGCGCCATACGGAACTGCCTGCCTGGATACGGCCGCATCAAATGCAGGATCTCGCTCGCATACTTCACAGCAATACCTCCTTTTCTACCTCGGCCCTGAATCCTTCCAGGTGCCGTTTGTAATCCTCGTCTCGCAAGATGGCTCCTGTTATCTGGCGAATCCACCGGCGTGCTACCACCAGGCGCTCGAATGCCGATAAGTTGCCAAAGTGCGAGTTCTTCCGGGTGTATTCAGCCTGCACCACCATCGCCTGATAGCGCGGCAAGCGCTGGTACAAGGCATCCACAGCCAGAGCGTGGTCTTGGTTAATCGGGCGGTAATCGTCTTCCCAGGGCACGTACCGCTCCATGTTTCCGACCGTCTCGCCCGACCAGCACCAACGGGCCCAATTCCAAATCAAATCATCGCCGGTCAGTTTTTGCATGGCTGCCCTCCCCAAATAGAGCCTTCAGTCCTTCCCGCGCCCGTTCCTGCTTTACCTCTGGCTGCCGCTCCTGGTGCTCTTTCCGCTTCCGGCGCACAAAATCAACGTGCTTCGATGGGTCTTGGTACATCCAGCTTGGGTATGACATATCAAACCTCCCGCACAGAAATGCCGTGCACCTGAAGCATCAGCTTGCGCTTCACGATGTAGTCCCGCGTGCGCATGCCCTTGGCGTCCTCGATGACGATTTGACCGGTGCGAGTGTCTGTGTACCGGAAGTCGGCCACGTACTCACACGCTCTTTCGGGCCTTCCATCGTCACGGCGCTGCTTGGGGATCAGCTCGAAACGCGGCTGCAGTTCCAGGCCGGTGATCTGTCCTGCCCGTTCCAGCAGCTTGAGCTCGCCATATCGGCAGGCCTCCCGTTTAGAGTCAAAGGCGTGTCCGTCCAAAGTGACCTTGCGGTTTCCGTACTTGCGCTTCATGCGGCCTCCGAAAGCTGCGCAGTTAATAGTTTTCTCATACACTGAAGAACATCAATTTTTTTATGCAGAGGCACCATGACTGACTCCAATGAACCGAAGGCGAACGATGCCTTTGATGATTTATTTCTGAGCCGCCTACCACCTTCCTTGTCTGAGGTAATGAAAGGTTTTTCTATTAAAGATATTGAAGAGACAATTTCCTTGGCGCTGACTGATCTGGTAAAAAAGCCTGTCTCAGTAAGCATCCAGAAACTGGAGTACGGAACTGGGAGCATGTTCAAGGACATTTCAATTTCAGACATGACTATTCGCCCCGGATCGCATTCGCCCGATAACTAGGCCAGTCAAAAGTGATTTGCTTCCCCCCGCCTTCACGCAATCGGTCGACAGTACGCTCGCCCATGTACTCCTTTAAGCCATTCATATTTAGGTTGCTTAATAGGATCGTGGGCTTCACCGACTCGTAACGACCGTTGATAATCTCGAACAGAATCAGCTTTTCCGCCTCACTCCCGAATTGCACGCCCACCTCGTCCAGGATCAACAGGTCAGGAGCAATCAAAGCGTCGATCGCATCCCGCTCGGTGCGGTCAGAATCCCGTCGGTAGGTTTCCTTTACGCTACGCACCGCACTCATCACCGAGGCAAACACGGCTGAGTAACCTTGGGCTATTACGCTATGGGCGGTCGCAGCGGCCAGATGCGTCTTACCTGCCCCTACCGTTCCCACCAGCAACATGCAGCGGCCCGCTTTCAGGGTTTCAGCAAAATTCCCGGCGTACTCTTGCATGCTTGTCAGTGCGTGGATCGCACCGTCACAGTGACGCTCGAAATTCTCAAATCGTCGATCAGCAAAGCGAGGCGGGATAGCAGCACGTTGCAACGCGTTCTGCATACGAGCCTGCGCCCGGTTGTGCTCAGCTTGGCGCACAGCCTCCATCTGCTCTTGGTCGCGGCGCTGTTTCTCGCATGCAGGACAGTCAGTCCAGAAGCCACCGCCCAGACTCCAGAAGCTGGACACATACGGCCCATGCTGAACGCACGAACGCTCTTCGGTTTTCATCTGGCCAACCAGGCTAGAAACTGCCATCTGCACCGACACCGGCCCGGTAGTCTTGGTCTGCAAAGTTTCCATGTTTCACTGCTCCCGCAATCGGTTTTTTCAATTCAAACAAGCCGGTCCAGCCACGCTCAATGCTTTGTTCAATCACCTGCCTCGGATCCTGGCCTGCGTCT
The DNA here is from genome assembly GCF_050487245.1 of Alcaligenes sp. Me129. Taxonomy (NCBI): domain Bacteria; kingdom Pseudomonadati; phylum Pseudomonadota; class Betaproteobacteria; order Burkholderiales; family Alcaligenaceae; genus Alcaligenes; species Alcaligenes sp. Me129. Next base: position 24,678 of record NZ_JBKQGX010000009.1, on the reverse strand, counting down.
TTGAGCGCAGTCAGGGTTCGCAGATTCAGAGCTATCGCATCCTCAGTCCAACCTGTGCCGCTTTTCTTTTTTCTGAATCGATCCCACCTGGCCCAGTCGTCAGGGTCCAGCCAGCCCGGCAAACCCAGGGCGCCAGCCTTTGATGGTTTATGACGGTTATTTGATGGTTCTATGGTGGTTATATGCGGGTGCAACCCGTTGCACCCTTTCATGTCGTCGTTTGCACCCTTTGTGTCGTCAGATGCGCCCTTTATGTCGTGGATTGCACCCTTTTCGGCTGCATTAATGGGCGCAAAATCTGCACCGTTTTTTTCATCAGAAATGGGTGCAATTTCTGCACCGTTCTTTTGGTCCGGTAAATCGCCACCTTTAATCCAGTCAAGGCTGATTCGATACTCGCGTGACTGGCCCCGGCCTCCATTGCCGCTATTGACCAGAATCAGCCAGCCAGACTCTTCCATCCTGCGTAGCTGATACTGGACAGTGCGGCGCGATTGGCGCGTTTTGGTCATCAAGTGATCAATGGACGGGAAAACCTTGGTCCCGTCGTCATCAGCGTGATCAGCCAGCGCCAGGGCAAGAATCATCTCACCGCCGCCTACCGGGTACCGCTTGAACACTGCGGTCATTACTTCGACACTCATACAGCCTCCCGCTGTGTCATTCCGAACAACTCCAGTTCGGTAGTGCCATACATGCGCTCAAATGCCCTGCGGCCCAAGCCGTGGTATCCGGTAGCGCCTCGATGGTGCTCAGGGCATAAAGGAATGGTCATCAGGTGGCTATTACGCTGCCCTGCCCCCATGCCGTGGCGAATGTGATGGATTTCTGCTGGTGTGTTGCCGTAGCCCAGGAATCGGCACAGGATGCAACCAGCCTCAGATTGAGCGTTCATGTGTAGACGCTCAGCTTTTGTCGCTGCACGCTTGTTGCTGCGCTTCTTCCAGGCGCTGCGTGCCATGGGCTTTGCCGGGGCTTTGAATGTGCTGTTCCAGGCTCTCATCGTCGTGCCACCCCAAAACCGACAGCCGCCAGGAATGCACCTACGGCCATCCCTATCAAGCCATCGTCACTAGCCAGTTGTGCGATGCACACATAAAAAATGATCAGCCACATTTGCCAGAGCTTCATGACCCACTCCCCAAGGACGTAGGCGACCAGCGAACGCCTTTTTCAGTACCGAACGACAGGGCCAGCTCGATCAGCTCGGACATTTGGCGCACCGTCATCTTGCTGGTGCGCTGGCCCAACATCACGATCCCGCCCCGGATACCCTGAGACATGCGCGTCTCTTGGTTCAAGCTGGCCGATAGAACATCCTTCCATTCTTCGGCTTCCAGCTTCGTGGCCACGCCATTGACCATCCAATCAACCTGCTTGGACAGATCGGCCAAGATCGACCACATCATTGCGTTCTGGTCGAGCGACCGCGTACGGGGACGAATCTCCACGCGATAGTTGTCGGGCGCGTTCGCAATGGCGTGGGCCGCATTACGGCGCACCAACGGACTCACAAGATTGAAGGTCTGTTTACTCATGGCTATCTGCCGCACTCCCCCAGCCCTTGGCGCACACAGTGGCAATTCGCACCGATACGCGCTCCATAAGCCAGAAAATCTATATAGGACGGAGTTGTCACAACCATGCCCAAGAGCTCAATGGCTTGGTCTATCTTGTCGATGGTCAGGCCCATCTGGCCCGACAGAAACCGACTCACCTGACTTTCATCCCAGCCCAGACGTTCTCGAAAGGTCGCCTTAAAAGATGGATCTGTAAGCGCCTGGCGGAAGGCGCGGTCCATGCTCGGACGTTGTGGGCGGTTATCCACCCGTGCTGCTGTGGTGGCATTCATTGGGAGTCAGTCCTATGCAAAAAGAGTTGAATGCTATTGAAAGTGGCTTCGATCAAACTGGTGAAACTGAACAAGGAGTTGTGATGACCGAAACCGAGAAAATCTTGACCCAGGCAGAAGACATCGCCCGGCGTACCTTTGAGGAACCAACGCAGCAAACTGTCATGCAACTGTTTGCGCGTCTGTGTGATGAGCAGGACATGAGAATCCCAGAAGAGTCACTGGGCTCAGAAATGCTTCACTAAATATCTGTGGGGCCGATGGGTATCGGCTCTCTCTTTTCTGGATCACGCATTGGCGCTCTCCTTCTTGGGGCGGCGGATCGGCTCGGAGCCAAATGCAAGTGGCTTCATTGCACGAAACGCAACCATCCACGCCACAGGAATATGGTTCTCTGTGACCATTTGCGAAATACGGCCCTTGGTCAGCCCTGTGATGCGCATGACCTCAGCCCTTCCGCCCATAACATCGATAATTTGTTTAGCGTCCATGGCTTTAGTTTAGTGTTCTGAACCACCGAAAGTCAAGCACACTAAACCGAAAACGGTTTAGATTTCCAAACTATGAATACGTCCACCCCGCTACAAAAAAGAATGCACCAGATGATTGAGGCTCTTCGCGACCAAGGCTTCGATCAGATCGACGTGGCTAAAGCCGCTGGGGTCTCAAAAGGGACGGTCACCCAGTGGCTAGACGGCAACATCAAATCCATAAAAATGGAGAACGCCCTTGGGATTGAGGAGCGATTCGGATACAGCCATGTCTGGCTGGTTCTGGGGCGAGGTGACCCAATAGCTGACAAACAAGCTGGTCATATACGCACCTCGAAAAAAGACCAAGCTGTTTTTGAGTTGTTGGATGTCCGTGCCGCTTGCGGCGACGGCTACTCCAACGAGGATCACCCCGAGGTTGTCTCCACGATGTTTCTGCCCGCCCAAGTTGCGCAAGAAATGCTGGGCACAACTAACCGTAATGGCAATATCAAGCTCATCACGGCAGCCAAGGACTCAATGGCACCAACGATCAATCCTGATGATCTGGTATTCGTTGATGTTGCTGTGAATGAGTACGTCGGCGAGACGGTTTACTTGATTCTTCATGGCAATGAACTGTTGTGTAAACGCCTATCTTTGGTAGGCCGCGACATTGTGGTTTCGTCAGACAACAAGAGCTACCCAGACTGGAAATGGAGCGAGCGCCCTGACGCGACAAAGATCATTGGCCGAGTCGTTCGTGTTCTACCAATTCAGTTCAAGAAATTTGGGGTGGATAGATGACTGAAAACGTGACCCAGCCCAGGGAGGCTGTACGTAAGAAGGACTGAGTAGGAAGAGACAAGGAGCCGTTTGGCTCCTTATTTTTTAGCTGTGCATGTATGGTGCGTTGCATGGCGCTTTCTTTGCTAGACAACAGAGAAGGTTAGTCAAGACACGCTCCAAGACCACACCAAAATAATGTGGTATCCTTCTTTACACATGGTGTAAAGATGTACTTGAACAATAACACTTGAAGTATTAGAATAGCGAGCAGCAGCACATGGATGTTGAGTTCGATGATGAAAACTTAGATCGCTTGGAGATCGACGCAAATTTCACTGCGAATCTTTCACAGGAAATTGTTCGTGCGTATAGAAAGCGCATGCAACAGATCCGCGCTTTTAAGGATGAGCGCGACTTTTATGCGTTGAAGTCTTTGCATTTAGAAAAACTAAAGGGTGATAGAGAGGGCCAATCTTCTGTACGACTGAACTCTCAGTGGCGCCTAATTATCGAAATCCGTGGAAATCATCCTAGCAAGATCATTGGGATAGTCGAGATCGTCGACTACCACTAAAGAAACTGGAGAAATTATGAGCGCACGCATGCCTGTAGAGGTGTTCCCACCAGGCGAGTTCCTGCGTGAAGAATTAGAGGCGCGGGACTGGAGCCAGCAAGAGCTTGCCGACATTTTAGGAAGACCCCCTCGGTTAATAAGTGAGTTGATTTCAGGGAAGAGAGCCGTCACACCAGAGACTGCGAGAGGGCTGGCTGATGCTTTTGGGACATCCGCTGAGTTTTGGATGAATCTCGAAAGTCAGTATCAGTTGTCGAAGGTTACTAGCGTAGACAACCAGGTCGCCAGGAAGGCGCGTCTTTACGGCAAATTTCCCGTAAGAGATATGCTGCGTCGGAGGTGGGTACACGCGAGCGAGAATATTGATGTGCTGGAGCAAAGATTCTGCGAATTCTTTAATATCTCAACTCCCGAAGCAGAGCCCGTACTTACGCACTACGCTAAGAAAACACATGAATGCATGGACGTTACCCCACTGCAACTAGCGTGGCTATTTCGCGTGCGGAGCATGGCAGAGAGACAAATCGTTCCTGCCTATTCTCCCGCCAAGTTAAGGCTCGCGGTAGAACGGCTCAGCACCCTACTTCTCGCTCCAGAGGAAACGCGTCATGTCCCACAGATACTGTCAGAAGCAGGTGTGCGTCTAGTATTTGTAGAGCCAATAGCCGGTTCTAAACTTGATGGGGCTTGCTTTTGGTTAAGCGACCAGAAGCCCGTTATTGGAATGACGCTGCGTTTTGACCGGATTGATAACTTCTGGTTTGTGCTCCGCCATGAGATTGAACACGTTCTACAAGGAGATGGTAGGGGGGAAGATGGCCCCGTGATCGATGCCGATGTCGGCAGTGATGATGGCTCAATTTCTGACTCTGAACGACTTGCAAACTCAGCTGGAGCGGAGTTCTGCGTGCCATCCACCCAATTAGAAAACTTTATCGCTCGTGTTCAACCATACTTTTCAGAGCAAAAGGTTCTCGCTTTTGCACAACGCATACAAGTTCATCCCGGACTGGTAGTTGGACAACTGCAGCGCAAACTTAATCGCCACGATTTTTTACGGAAGCATCAGGTCAAAGTTCGATCCCACTTACTTACTGCGGCGGATTTTGATGGATGGGGATCATTCTCTGATTAATGCTTAGGAGAAAACGATGTCAGCATATGCAAGCCAGATTAAAACCTACTTAGAGCGGTATCAAACCGAGGTTGGAGGAGATGGACTTATTGATCCACATGCGGTAGCAGCCTGGGCCTATCGAAATGGATTACATAAACCAAACCTTAAAACGGTAATTGATGCAATTGCGACAGACATTGCCCAGGCATTCCGAGAGGAATACCGTACCGATGCACTTGGTCAGCGTTATCGAGCAAAGCATGCTGTACGGACCAAAAAAGGGAATAAGACAATGTCTCTTTGGGCCGATATTGATGACAATCGAGCCCCACGGGATCACTTTGTACGGTCATTTTCACAGCGTCGCCAACAAATTGTCGGAGACTGTTTTCAGTTAAAGACTGATGTTGATGTATACAACGCTAAAGATCCTTCACAGGCCCCTATACAGATACCGCTAGACTTTACCTATGACGTGGAAGAAATGCAGCTTCCTATCAAAGCAAAAAAAGCCGCATAGTACAAAAAGTGAACTAATACACCAAAGCCCCTCCCGGGGCTTTTTTGTTATCCACACAACAAGCTGTGGCCAGTCATCCCGCTCAAGCCACGCTCGACTGCAATAAGACCAGATGCGCAATGCTTTAAATGAACACTACGTCTTGGTTTTTTTAGCTAATGCTCGTTGTTTTTTCTGTATGCGAGCGATATCGGTATCCCATCCACCAGCCCAACCTCCAGTCTTTGCCATTTCGCACAGTTCAATTGCGCGCTCGTAGTTCCCGCGTTTCTCCTCAATTACTCGCAGTTGTTGGAAACAAGCATGTGAAGGCATTAGACCGAACTTGTCTTGGCACTCAACAGCCGCCTCTCTATGAAAAGAAATGCTCAACTCGCAAATTTGCACCACTCTATCCAAAGCGCCTGGGAGAACATCACGCCAGCGGTAAACCACCTTGCACTGATTGCTTAAAGCAAAGTGGCGATCAAGAACATCAATGCTTTCATCGTAAAAATCCATCGCCTTATCGATGAATGCAATGGCGCAGTGCTGGCGTCCATCTTTGTTAAACCAGGGAGCGACATTACACAAGTAGGAAAACGCGTCGCGCCTGGTGCTAGGTATTCCGTCCCCCTCAATCAATGGATTTTCGCTCGATCCCATAGGGGAATACGTGGCCGCCATCCACTCTCTGTCTTCTTTTGAAAAAGTATCTAGCCACCAACTCTCAAGTCCAAACGCTGCAATATCGCCCCCCACCTTGGGCTTGCTAAACATCCCTAGCACGACTGCGCCTCCTCTAGAAGAACCTGCTGTTTAGCTGAGTTTACACACCTTCCAGCTTGGCTGCGATCCTATTACTACCACAGAACACTAAACATTTTAGTTTAGAACACTTGACTACTTTTGGTTCAGTGTTCTAAACTTGATTTAACGCTTCACCAACCGCAGAACAGCCTAGCCCTCAGGGCAGCCTAGTAACGGTACAGAGAGAGCGCCAGCAGCAAAGTCTGCGACTGCTACGGCAGGGCTCTTTAAAAATCAGCAAAGCGATAAACAGGCCAATGGTGCGAACACGCACGGCTAGGCCCAGGGCGCATCCCCACACCCCCTGATAAAGAGTGAGACGGACAACCCGTGACGTGGGGATTTAGAACGTTGCGCTACCTGGAGCCAGCTCAGCTGGGAGTAGCCAGGAGCGCAGCGGTTATCCACCAGTGCCTTTATAGACAAGGGTGCTGACGGATAAATAGGAGATAGACATGATCGGGCCTTACACGCAAATCAAAGACATCCAGCCTGGCAATCGAGTGAAGACGGTAACGCCAATGGCGAACGGTGACCTGCAGGTCGAACAGCATTCCGGCAGCAAATTCACAATCAGCAAAGACGACAAGGATTTTCAGGCTTTTGTTGTTTATTCAGTCCTCGCTGAGCTTTAGGAGATAGACATGGAAACCATCTACGTGCAAAACAGTGGCGGCATGGCCTGCGTCGGTGACGACCTAGCCGCGCTCGCCGCTGAAAAAATTGGTGCTCTGCGTCAGGGGTTTGGAGATCGCATTCCCCCAGGCTCACTTACCGTTTACCGCACCAATGAGATTGGTGATTGGTTTGGTGTGCGACGTTCCGAACAACATGGGAGGCTATGCCGATTTCGCAGCTTTGACCGCACGCTTGCAGCCGCGCAGCGCATCGCCAAAAAACCCGGAGCCACCCATGAATAACCCCAAACCAATGCGCTGGCCCGCAGATTTTCCGGGCAAGCATGACAAACAGGAAAAGGAACAGGCATGACACAGAGCATCAACATTCAAATCCCCGGCCAGTCTCTGGCGGTACCGCTGCCTAAGCTGCTGGCTTTGTTGGCAGACGAAGCGCCGGTTGTGGCACCTGCAGGACTGCCAGCTGCTATCGGTGCTGATCTGCAAGGTGGTATCTATGTAGGCCCCATGGCTGAAGACGGGCAGCTGGTGCACCTGATTGCCGCCAAAGAATCCCTTGGCAGCCATGATTGGGAAGCGGCCAAAGTAGAGGTGTCCCGATACAAAGACGGTGGTTTTCTCGACTGGCGACTGCCGACCAAGGACGAGGCGATGGTTGCTTTGGTGCATGCTAAATCCCTGTTTGACCAGGAATGGCACTGGACCAGTACCGAGCGCGGTAGCTACACCTGGGCGGTCGTTTTCGAGTTCGGGCGCGTGGCCAGCCTCACCCGTTTCAGCGAGTTCCGTGTCCGCCCTTTCCGCAGATTATCCATTTAGCAATTCAGTCTTTTCCGGCGCAGCCGGATCATTCAATGCCTGCATGACTCGTGGCAAGTAATAACGAGGTCCAGGCAGCCCCTTAACTAGGGGCCCTCCGATAGCAGTCCTTGGCAGCCGTGTTAGCGACGGCAGCAAACCCTACCCCCTCCATACGTGTGAAGTCCGATGAAACGGTGCTTTATCCGATCAAGGGCTGCTATCAGAGGGCATAGAACTCCAGAACCTGCCAATACCGAGTTGCGCGCGCAAGTCGTGAAGGTGGGGGATGCAAGCTAACCCTCTTCCTTTTCTCAAGCGCCGGGTTTCGGCGCCCCCCCCCGGAGCTAAACATGAACGCTATCGCAGAACGCGAGGTATGCGCGTACGAGCTGGCGGAGCGCCGCCGCGAAGTTATTGCACAGCAGATCAAAGACTGTCTTCTGGGCAACACAGAAACAGTGCTGATGTCTTGGGGCCGCCCTGACCTGCCCAACATCAAAAACAGGGGCGATCTGCTGGAAGTCATGAGCGACCAGCTTATTGCTTTCGAGAAGTCGGACGCAATCGGCCCTTTCCTGAAAGCCATGCTCACCAATGACCCGGTTTACACGGACGACCTCAACGCCCACATCAACGCTCTGATTCTGAGCTGGGCTGATGCCAGCCACGACGCAATGACCGCGCAGTAACTGGAGGCGCTGCCGTGCTAGACCTCGCTGCTTTCATTCTTGGCATCGTTACCTTGCTGGCCATCGTTTTTGGCTGCATGGGCTTTGCTTACCTAATTTCAGAAGTAATCAGTATCTGGAGGCAGCCGTGAGTTTCAACACGAAAGAGCTAAGAAGCTACCACGCTTGGGAAGAGCGGGCCCCTAATCAGGGCTTGGAGCTGCTCCGAAAAGCCGCCGATCACATCGACGCTCAGACCGCTGAGATTGAGCGGCTGCGCCAACCTTGGATCAGCGTAGCTGAGCGCCTGCCCGAGCCGGGCCTAACGGTCTTTGTTTATTCGCCGCCTCAGCCTGACGACTGGCCGGACTCTGTACGCATCGGATTCGATACGGTAGACCCCGAAGATGGTGAGTCTTGGATTAATCACAACGCACATTACGAGCATTACTGCTGCGTTGCCAAAGGCGACACGCCAATGACTGGCCCGTCCGAGAAAGCGCCTTACACGCACTGGATGCCAGTCCCTGCAATCCCTGCCGCCCTATCGGGAGAACCAACATGACAGACAAAGAACTGATAAAACTCGCTGCCAAGGCTGTAGGGATCATCCATCCAGGCGGCGAACACAGCGTATACAACGATGGACGTGTTTGGGATTGCAAGGAGCTGCGTTGGTGGAACCCTCTTGCCGACGACGGAGACGCGCTGCGTCTAGCGATAAAACTGGGTATCAATGTGAGCTTTGGAAGCCCAGAGGATGGTGCAGTCATCGCCTTCGATTTCACTGGCCGCTTCAAAGACTGCGAGGAACAAGGCGAGCCAGTGCCAGCCACCCGTCGCGCCATCGTCCGCGCAGCCGCTGAAATCGGGAGGTCCATTTCATGACTGACCAAAACCCCGGCTTCCCCCGCACTCGCCGCCGCAACCCGTTCGATGGCCAGGGATGCTACGCACCAAATAGCAGCACCCCGCCCTGGGGCTGGCCCCTCACCCTACTCATTGCCATAGCAGTCTGCGGACTGCTTTTTTTCGGCCCGACTCTGGCGGCCCGAGCGATTGGAGCATGACATGAACGAAGTCTTAGAGTTGACGGAACTGCCGCCGGCGGAAACGGCGCTGCAAATCTATCAAACAGCGAACGGCCTGGACCCTTACATTGAGCGCATCCGCCAAGAAGTGACTGGTCACGAACCGGACTTGAAAACAAAGAAAGGCCGTGACGCGATTGCAAGTCGAGCCTTCAAGGTGCGCAAGATCAAAACTGCCTTGGATGGCCTGGGTAAAGAGCAGGTGGACCGGCTCAAGGAAATCCCCAAGCTGATCGACGCTGAACGCAAGCGCATGCGAGATGAGCTGGACGCGCTAGCCGACGAGGTACGCAAACCGCTGACGGAGTGGGAAGAAGCAGAGGCCAACCGGATAGCAATGCACAGGAACGGCTTGGAGAGCATGGCGTCTCAAGCGCGAGAGGTTGGTGATCTTAATTCGGACGCACTTCGCCTGCGCATCGAATCGGTAGAGGCCGAAGTAATTGGCGAGTCCTGGGAAGAGTTTGAAGCCGAGGCTCACCGGGTCAAAGCCAAGGCGCTGGAAATTCTGAACACAGCCCTGGCGGAACGCCAGAAGCACGAAGCCGAGCAGGCAGAACTGGCTGAGCTACGACGCAAGCAGGCCGAGCAGGAGCAGAAAGACCGCGAGGCCGAGATTGCTCGCCAAGCCGCTGAAAAGGCCCGCGCCGACGCGGAAGCCAAGGCCCAGGCTGAGCGCGATGCAGCTGCCAAACGCGAGGCAGACGGGAAAGCCGCCCAGGCCAAGGCTGAGCAAGACGCCAAGGACGCAGCCGAACGTCAGCGCCGCGCAGAAGAACAGGCCGAAGCTGAACGGCTTGCATCAATTGCGCGGGCCGAACAAGCCGCCGAAGCCGCCCGCCAGGCAGAAATCAAGCGCCAGGCCGACGAAAAGGCAGCCGAAGAAGCCGAGCAGCGAAAACGCGAGGCCGACATCGCGCATAAAGCCAGCATCAACAATGCCGCCCTGGCTGCATTCATTGAAAACGGCCTGCCCGACGAGTGCGCCAAGCAGGCTGTCATTTTGATTGCCAAGGGCCTGATCCCAGCAGTGAAGATTCAATATTGAGGACACCATGAGCACAGAAATCATTGAAGCCCCACAGACTGCTGTCGCAGCACCCGCCCCGGCCGGGTCGCCAATGGCCATGGCAATCGCCGCCCTGCAATCTGGAATGAGTCCTGAGCAGATCGGGCAGATGATGGACCTGCAGGATCGCTACAACGCCACCCAGGCCAAAAAAGCTTATGACGAGGCCTTCGCTGCATTCAAGGCCGAGTCGGTCACGATCATCAAGGGTAAGGCCCGTTCCGATGGCCCGCTTAAGAATCAGAAATACGCCGAGCTGCATGACGTTGTGAATGCAGTGACTCCCGCCCTCTCCAAGCATGGGCTTTCGTCCAGCTGGAAACTGACTAAGGATGACAAAGACTGGATGGAGGTTACCTGCTACCTGCGGCACGTTGGGGGTCATCAAGAAAGTGTCAGCATGGGTGGGCCACCAGATACCGGCCCAGGCCGCAACGCTATTCAGTCACGCGCCAGCACCAAGACGTACTTGGAGCGATACACCTTGAAGGCCATTACCGGTTTGTCCGAGCAGGACGACGACACCGATGGCCGGGCGCCGGCTGACCCTGCTCTGAAAGATGAATGGATCAGCCAAGTGGCCCAGGCCGACACGCTCGAAAAGCTGGAAACCATCTGGCAACAAGGCGGCAACGTCATTTACGCAACCAACAACCTTGCCGATTACAACGCCTTCAAAAAGGCTGTATCGGACAAGAAGAAGATGCTCACGGAGGCTCAATAATGGAAGGCTTAATCATTCACACCGCAGAACAAGGTACACCGGAATGGCTCCAGGCCCGCAAAGGCGTCATTACCGGCAGCCGTTTCAAAGGCTGCCGCGACCGCCTGAAAAGCGGTGCCCCATCCAAGAAATGTCTGGACTACGCCATGGACGTAGCCCGAGAGCGCGAAGGCGGTGAGCCCATGCAGGTCTTTGTAGACGGTGCCATGCGCCTGGGCACCGAGCAGGAACCCTACGCCCGCGCTGTTTATGAGCGCAAGACAGGCCACATCGTTGACGAAACCGGTTTCATCACGACGCCAGACCGACTGTTTGGGGTCAGCGTGGACGGTTTGGTTGGCCAGGACGGGATCATTGAAATCAAGACGATGGTCAGCAGCGACACCCTGTTCACTGCCTTTGTGAACGGTGACATTGCCGCCTACGTAGACCAATGCAATGGCGCAATGTGGTTGCTCGGCCGCAAATGGGTGGATCTGGTCTTGTGGGTTCACGACCTGGGTCGAATGAAGATTATCCGCATCGAGCGCAACGACGACCAGATCGATGCGCTGGAATCCGATCTGATGGAGTTCGAGCGGACGGTCACCAAGTATCAACAAGAGCTGCGGGACGCCCTGCTGGAGGCCGCATAAATGGCCTCAGTCAACAAAGTCATTCTGGTGGGCAATCTTGGCCGCGACCCGGAAGTGCGCTACAGCGCAGAAGGCTCGGCCATCTGCAATATTTCCATTGCCACGACTTCGCAGTGGAAAGACCGTACCTCCGGCGAGCGCCGCGAGGAAACCGAATGGCACCGTGTGGTGTTCTACAACCGTCTGGCTGAAATCGCGGGCGAGTACCTGCGCAAGGGTCGCCCCGTCTACGTAGAAGGTCGTCTGCGCACCCGTAAATGGACAGGCCAGGACGGCCAGGAGCGTTTCACCACGGAAATCATTGCCGAGCAAATGCAAATGTTAGGCGGACGTGATGGTGGCGGTGAAGGCTACGGTAACTCACCGCAGCCAGAGCAGCGGCAACCGCAGGGCCAGCAGCGTAACGGCTACGCTGATGCAACTGGGCGTGGGCAGCAACAGCGGCAATCACCACCGCCCTCGTCCGGCAATCTGGCGGATATGGACGATGACATTCCATTCGCTCCCTTACTGGCGCGAAACTCCTACTGCATTTAACTACCTTCAATCAATTCGGCATCAGAGCCAAGGGCTTTCTTGGCGTCTGCAATAGCTTCTTCTTTCGTCGCAAATCTTCGGCTGCTCCGTCTGGCCGTAGGCGGCTCGACTCTATATTTTCCCCCAACATAACCGACTGGATTCTCTAGGGCCTCCCTCCAGTCCCAGCTACCACCACCAGAAGACAAAACCTTAAACATTACGGGCATATCCCCTCCATGCAGGTCAATTGACCTGAGAAGCATAGCCCATCCTGAAAGGAATACACCCATGTGGTTTAAAAACCTGCGTATCTTCCGCCTGGACCCTCAATTTGAGGTCTCAGCCCAAGCACTGGCCGAAATGTTGGCCAAGCATCAGTTTGCCCCTGGCGGCAGCCAAGAGCCTCTCAGCCTCGGCTGGGTGCCGCCACGCGAAGGCGGAGAGCTGGTCCATGAAGTGAACGGGCAGTATCTGGTCTGCATGCGGGCTGAAAAGAAGCTGCTGCCGAGCGCCGTGGTTAACCAGGCAGCCCGCGAGAAGGCCCGCGAAATCGAAGAGCAGCAAGGCTACAAGCCTGGTCGCAAGCAGATGAAGGAAATCAAAGAGCAGATCATCATCGACCTGATGCCCCGCTCCCACGCAGTGCAGCGCGACACTTTAGTGTGGATCGACGCACGAAACCACTGGTTTGTGATTGATGCTGCAGCCGTGGCTAAGAGTGATGAGGTGCTGGGCCTGTTCGCCAGGAGCGTGGAGCCCTTCCCCGTGCAGGCTTTGTACACCGAGCAATCACCGGGTGCCGCCATGACCTCCTGGCTGGTGGACGAGGAGCAACTAACCAACTTTACCGTTGACCAAGATGCCGAGCTGCGCTCCACCGGCGACAGCGGTGCAGCCGTACGCTACGTGAAGCAAAGCGCCGACATTGACGAAGTGCGCAAGCACGTTGAAGCCGGCAAGCAATGCACCCGTTTGGCCATGACCTGGGCAGATCGCATCAGCTTTGTGCTGACCGATGCGCTGGACGTCAAACGCGTGGCCCCGCTGGACATCCTGACTGAAAAACAAGATGTGACGGCCGTCAACGATGACGAAATCTTTGATGCCGACATGACCTTGATGACCTCCGAACTGGCCAACTTGATCGCCGATGTAGTGGACGCACTGGGTGGTAAGCGAAGAGGATGATTGGAGAAGGGGCGCTAAACGGGCAACTAGCTCACCTCGGTCCTTCCCCACTCTCTTACGCTAAAGAGGCCGAGCCTCCCACAGATTGGGAATATCTCCATTCTCACTGTGAGCCAACATGTGAGTCCCACAGCTTCTACACCTATAACGCTTTGACATTAATACCAGCGCACCAGGCGTTCCCGCACCGAACTCTGTCAAAAACTCCAACTGTGAGTGAGGCGGTTGAACAGAGCTTTTCCCGTTTAATGATTCGCATTCTTGGCATGCATTCATATTCCCCCCTAATCGTTGTGCGGAACGGAGATTCTAGATGCACCACGACAGGATCATCCATAGACGTAAACCCGCCTTTCGTTTGCACGAAGAGCGGCCGGCAATTTAATCAAATTACGGAGCGCCGGTAAAACATCAGCATTCCAACAAACCCCTGCCCCGCCTTCGACACATCGAACCGGGGCAATTTTTTACCCTTCGCCATGACCCGGAAGTGCGTGTGCTCTTGCACAAGACAAGCACTCACGGTCATTTCAATAACGGATATGCATCCCTGTGCCATGAGCTGGAACGCTTTTGTGTGGTCTGGGGTGAGAACGGATGGGAGGCCAGAGAATGCCCGACTACATCGTAATCAGCGTAATGCACACATTGCGCGAGCACCGGTATATCACCCTTTGGGCAGAAGACGACAAGGGCTACCGCTGGCGTCTGTCCCGCGCTGGCCGGTACTCGAATGATCGGATCATGGCGCACCTCGATTACTACAACACGGGCAGCAATATTGCCGTGCCCGTTGCGATTGTTGAATCCCTAGCCCGCCCAGGTAACCCAAGGGACTTCGATGGAGTGACCTTGGATATGCCGGTGTCAGAGCTGCTTGCAGTGCCCAACACCAAGGACGTATGGAAAACGCTGCTTGCGAATGTAATCGCTCCCACCAAGTACAAACCTCATCCCGAGTATCCAGGGGCACGCCGACGCAAGGAGGCCGCATGAACACCCACCCACACAACCAAGCTCGCTCTACCCCGCAGGAAACGTTCAACCTGCAACGAGCAGCACAGGTCTACGGCACACGCGCATTCATCCCGGTGACCTCGAAAGCCGCCCCCAATCCTAATTGCCCCCAGCTGATGGAGAAAAAGCGATGAGTACAGACAGACAAAACAACGCACCTGTGAGCGCAGAGCCGGTGGGCTTACTGCTGGAAGTTCGCACTTTGGGTAACTACGGCGCGGCCTATGACCCACCAGGTAAACACCGAGCCTACACCCACGAACATCAGCCTGGAAATGTCGAGGCGTCCCGCCTTGGGAATGCTTGCCTACAAGCAGCGGCCGCAAGTGCCGGGGACACTATAGATCGTGGCCTCGGTCTTCTCAAAGAGTTGCAGGCACAGGGATTTGGAGTTTTCGAGACTGAATCTTCGCGATGGCACACTGCCCCCGTTGCCGCCCAGCATGCCGCCACCCTTGCCAACATCGAGGCGTTTGTCGCTTGCGATGCGTCCGCTATCTCATATTTAACCCTTGGCGAGTACCGCTCTGCATTACTCAAAATCTTGATCCAGGCCAAGGCCAATGAATGAGACCGCTATCAGCCTAAAAGAGGCAGCCGAGCGCTTGGGAGTCTCATATCAAACAGTCTGGCAGCGCCGCCACAAAATCGCTTTCCGGCTACCAGATAGCCGGATCTGGCGGGTCTGGCCATCTCAACTTGCAAAGATCACTCAACCGAATTACAACGTCACTCGGATAGCGTCGGTCGGTGACAGGAGAACACAATGTCAATCCGACAACGTCAAGGTATCTGGCACGTCGACTTCTATGCGCCGAGCGGAGAAAGAATTAGACACTCTACTGGCACAGCGGACAAAAAGGCCGCGCAGGAATACCACGACCGCCTAAAAGCCCAGCTCTGGCGACAACATAAACTCGGTGAACAAAAGCCTCGCTCATACAGCGAGGCAGCACTGCGCTTTCTGGCAGCCCACGAAGATCAGTCTGACTACGACTCGAAAGTCCGCTACATAGCCTATTGGCGTCAATACTTGGGGCATTTGACGGTAAGTGAGATTACGGCAGACGTCATATTTGATGGACTGCCTACACACAAGACCTACAAGCATCAGGGCGCGCAGCCTCTTTCACCTGCCACCAAGAACCGCTACTTGGCCACCATCCGCAGCATGCTCAACATGTGCGTTACGTGGGGCTGGATTCATCATGCACCGAAACTCCCGAACTTTGCGGAGCCAAAGAAGCGAATTCGCTGGATCTCACGCGCAGAGGCTATGGCGCTTATTAGCCGTATACCTCAACCGTGGCTGCAAGATGCCTGCATTCTTGGCTTTGCGACTGGCATGCGTGAAGCTGAGTTATATGGGATGGAATGGACTCAGGTAAACGAGCGGGCACATACAGCCTGGGTCGGCAACGATCAAACCAAATCTGGCCGGGCCCGCAGCATCCCGCTTAACGATGATGCGCTGGCAGTGATTCGTCGCAGGAAAGGCAGCCACCCTCGCTACGTACTATCACGCAACAGCAAACAGATTCGGGGCGGGGATGACAGGATGTTTATCAAGGCATGCGCTGATGCCGGGATTGAAGACTTCCGGTTCCACGACATTCGTCACACGTGGGCTAGCTGGCACGTCCAGGGCGGCACGCCGCTTATGGTGCTAAAAGAATTGGGAGGATGGGAGACCATTGAGATGGTGCAGAAGTATGCGCACCTGGCCCCAAGTCATTTGGCAGCCCACGCGAGCACGGTCACGTTTTGGTCACAAGAGCAGGAAGAGGAAAAAGAAAACGGCAACAAGGATTGCGCCCTAGTTGCCGTAAACTATTGATCTTCAAAGAAGAAGTGGCGGACAGGGTGGGATTCGAACCCACGGTACGCTTGCACGTACGCCTGATTTCGAGTCAGGTACATTCGACCACTCTGCCACCTGTCCGCGATTGCTTATATGGTTACAAGCAAGCCCATAAATATAGATCAAAGAACACTCTTTGACAAGCACTAAAGAGACATAGCACTTGCATCAAAGAGCGGAGTTTTCTGATAAGACCAGCCACTCAAACCAAAGAGCTCTTTTCAATCAAGGGTTTACCCTCTATTTTGGCCTAACTCACTTGTTCACCCTGAGCCGCAGGCCTATATTGGAAACACACATTGATGCATCGCAGCCCTGCCTCTCCAAGGCAGTCCTTGTAATTCCGGCGCAGCTTGCTGGACTTGATAAAAGGAATTGTCATGCAAACCTTCCAATGGATTATCGACGCCAACGGCGACGGCATATACAGCCTGAATGAGGTTCTCCAGACTCTGCGCTGGGCCTTTCGGATACCAGGCAGCCTGGTAGTTGAAACCTTGGGCTCCATCCCGGTTCTGTCTGATCTACTGCGTATCCAGGCCTCAGAAGCGACAGGCTACGCTTCTTTGCGAGGCGGACTGGTCAATATCCTGTCGCTGTTCTTCTGGGCCGCACTCTGTCTCTGGTTTCTGGAAGTCAACTCCAAGCCACGTGCAGAGCCAGCGCAGCGCAACGTACGCCATGCGCCACACTTGAACAAGCAACTGGATTCTGTGCACGGTCGGCAACTACACGCGAACTACAACCGGCGCCCTGTCCGCCATCGTCAGGTTGAACGCCATACCTTCTAGATGCACTCATGCCCTCCTGCCGAAAAAGGAGAAACATGTGTTAAGAAAGGTAAACCCCTGGCATAGAGCATACGAGCCGTGTTGCGTTTGGAAGTGCTTTGCCAGGATTACCTAACGTTTGGACTACAGGTTTTAGGCAACAATCGCTGCAGCTAGTGTCATTAGAGGTGCAGCTTATGAAAAAACTACTATTAGCCGGTTTAATGGCCTTGAGCACCAGCGCCGCCTCTGCGGGCGGTGTAAATGTCGATATCAATGTCGGTATTCCGGGTATCGGTTACGGGCCGATCTACTACCCACCCGCTCATGTTGTGGAACGCCCGGTTTATGTCGCCCCACCCCCAGTGGTTTACCACCCGCCACGTTACGTCTATCGTCCCGGCTACGTGGAATATGGTCGCTCCAACAAGGAATGGCGCAAGGAGCAGCGACGCGCTCACAAGCGCTGGCGCAAACAGCAGGAGCGCTACTGGGATGATGACTAATCCATCACTACGGAACCATGAATGAAAAAGGGCTGAGGACCACACAGGTCATCAGCCCTTTTGCTATTCAAGCAGAGGCGTTACTTCGCAGGCACCAGACGTTCCAGTCCGCCCATATAAGGACGCAGAACCTTGGGCACAATCACGCTGCCATCTTCTTGCTGGTGGTTTTCCAACACAGCCACCAAGGCGCGGCCTACGGCCAGGCCAGAGCCGTTCAGCGTATGCACAAACTCCGGACGTGCCTTGCTGTCGGCGCGGAAACGCGCCTGCAGACGACGAGCCTGGAAAGCCTCGCAGTTCGACACCGAGGAGATCTCGCGGAATGTGTCCTGGGCAGGCAACCACACTTCCAGATCGTAGGTTTTGGCAGCAGAAAAGCCCATATCGCCAGTGCACAGTTGCACTACACGGTATGGCAGTTCAAGAGCCTGCAGAACGTGCTCGGCATGACCGACCATGGACTCCAGCGCCTCGTAGGATTTTTCAGGATGAACGATCTGCACCATTTCAACTTTGTCGAACTGGTGCTGACGGATCACGCCACGGGTGTCTCGGCCACCGCTACCGGCTTCCGAACGGAAACAAGGCGAGTGAGCAGTCAGGCGGATAGGCAGATCGTCACCGGCCAGAATCTCGTCACGCACAGTACCGGTCAGGCTGATTTCGGAGGTCGAGATCAGGTACAGATCTTCAGGCTTGGATTCGGTCGGATCGGCTGGCTCGTTGTCCTGACCACCTTTAGTGACCCAGAACATATCGTCCTTGAACTTGGGCAATTGGCCGGTGCCGTACAAGGTGGAAGCATTCACGATGTAAGGGGTGTAGCACTCGGTATAGCCGTGCTCTTCCACTTGGGTATCCAGCATGAACTGGGCCAGAGCACGGTGCAAGCGAGCCAGAGGACCACGCAGAACCATGAAACGGGCGCCAGCCAGCTTGCGAGCAGCTTCAAAATCCAGACCAAACTGCTCACCCAGATCCACGTGATCACGCGGCTCAAAGGTGATGTGCGCAGGCTTGCCCTGATCATCCTTAGGACCCGGGATCCAGCGACGTACTTCGACGTTGTCTTCTTCGGACTCGCCTACCGGCACGCTTTCGTGCGGCAGGTTAGGAATCGTAGCGAACCAGGAGGACAGCTCGGCCTGCACTTGGGACAAGTCCTGCTCCAGCTGCTTCAGGCGCACCGGAATTTGCTGGGATTGAGCCAATGCTTCGCTGGCGTCTTCGCCCTTGGACTTGAGCTGGCCGATGCGTTTGGCCAATGCATTGCGCTCGGCCTGCAAGGTTTCGGTTTCCACCTGTACCGCTTTGCGGCGGGCTTCCAGCTGCTGGAAACGCTCGGTGTCAAATTGCACGCCACGTTTAGCCAAGCCCTGTACCAGCGGCTCCAAGTCTTTGCGTAATTGGTTCAGATCTAACATTTAATAGCCATATAGGTGATGGTTCAATCCCGATTGATCTGGTGATTTTAACCACAAGCCACCACAAGCGCAGCACAGCGCAAGCAGTACTGAGGTATCGGGAAATACGGGGGTGACAGGTCAGGCAACGCCTGTCCTGTCTTAGGTGTCTTTTTTACCGGCCTGCTCATCCAGCTGACGCAGGCGCTCCATTTTTTCAGCAATCTTGATTTCCAGACCACGAGGCACAGGCTGATACCAGTGGGGATCGGGAATGCCGTCCGGCAAGTAGGTCTCACCCGCCGCATAAGCATTAGGCTCGTCATGCGCATAGCGATACGCATGACCGTGACCCAGCTCTTTCATCAGCTTGGTCGGCGCGTTACGTAAATGCACAGGCACTTCGCGACTTTTATCCTGCTTCACAAAGGCACGGGCCTGGTTGTATGCCATATAACCGGCATTGCTCTTGGCTGCGATCGCCAGATAAATCACGGCCTGCCCCAGCGCCAGTTCTCCTTCGGGGCTGCCCAGGCGCTCGAAGGTCAAGGCTGCATCGTTGGCAATTTGCATGGCGCGCGGATCGGCCAGACCGATATCCTCCCAAGCCATGCGTATGATGCGGCGCGACAAATAGCGGGCATCAGCCCCGCCGTCCAGCATCCGGGTCAGCCAATACAAGGCGGCATCCGGGTTGGAGCCGCGCACCGATTTATGCAAAGCAGAAATCTGGTCGTAGAAATTGTCGCCCCCCTTGTCAAAACGCCGGGAGTTCAGGGTCAGCGCATTTTGCAGGAAGTCTGTCGTGACCAACTCGGTGCCGGAAGTCTTGGCGGCCGTATTGGTCTGCTCCAGCAGGTTCAAAAAGCGTCGGGCATCGCCGTCGGCATAACCGATCAAGGTGTCGACGGCTTGATCCTCAAACTCCAGGCCATCCAGGGCATTTTGTTCCTGTACACGGCGTAGCAGAAGTTTGAGTTCATCATCCGTCAGAGACTTGAGCACATAGACTTGCGCCCGCGACAGCAAGGCCGAATTAACCTCGAAGGACGGGTTTTCCGTGGTGGCACCAATAAAGGTCACCAAGCCGCTTTCAGCATAAGGGAGCAGCGCGTCTTGCTGAGACTTGTTGAAGCGGTGTATCTCGTCCACAAACAGTATGGTGTGCTTGCCCATGGCCAGATTCTGCTGGGCCTGCTCCATGGCGGCTCGGATATCTTTCACGCCTGAAAAGACGGCGGACAAGGCGATGAACTCGCATTCGAATGCACTGGCCGTCAAACGTGCCAGCGTGGTTTTACCCACGCCGGGAGGCCCCCAGAAAATCATGGAGTGTGGTTTGCCGGACTGAAAAGCCAAACGTAGTGGCTTGCCCTCGCCCAGCAGGTGAGACTGCCCTACCACCTGATCCAGAGTTTTGGGGCGTAGTGCTTCGGCTAAGGGTGCAGCGGGTTCCTGAGCGAACAAATCACGCATGGCGATCGCCCTTCCTAAAATGGCAAGACCTGGCCAAGCGGACCAGGTCTGTATTGAAAACTTGTTTTGTCAGAGCCAGCTAAGTGCTGACCCTGACGATAGCTGCACAAAAACAGAATGTGCATCAAGGCATGGAGACGACATCCACTCCGGCAGGAGCCTTGAACGTGAAGGTACCCAAGGTAATCCGAGGGTTCGGTTCCAAGCCGGTGAAGTCGATATACGTGGTTTGCCCGAACGAGTCCTGCAACTCCAGACGACGTGGCTCACGATCCTTGAAGCCGATGTCTACGTAGGAAAAGCCGGCATCGCTTTGCAACGGTGTGGCTCGGATCCACTCCAATCCATCCCGTGCATCTTGCTCAACCAGACGGAAGGAGTCTTCCAGATTGCCAGTACCAAACAAGATCGCAGCAGGCGAAGCGCCGATGGACTGGTCCACACCACGCTCGGTGACCTGGGCCAGATCCGGGTCGTATTGATAAAGCAGCTTGCCGTCAGACACGATCAATTGTTCATAAGGGCGTTGCACATGCCATTTGAACTGTCCAGGGCGCTGAAACACGAATTGCCCGGATTGCGGCGCACCTTTGGACTGGCCGTTGCTATCGACCGTACGCTGGGAAAACTCGCCTTTCGCAGCACGCACATCTTGCACAAAAGAGCGCAATTGCTCGCTGGCCGAAGCGGCCATGGTCAAGGCAGGTGTAGTGGCCAGCAACATGCTGACCAGCAGTGTCTTAATCTTCATCTTTGGCACCTCCTGCGGGGACCAGAATTTCACGGTTACCGTTAGGCTGCATAGCCGATACCAGACCGGCTTGTTCCATTTGTTCCAGCAGTCGGGCTGCCCGGTTGTAACCAATACGCAAATGACGCTGCACCGACGAAATCGAAGCGCGACGATTCTTGATAATGACTTGAACAGCCTGGTCGTACAGCGGGTCCGCTTCAGCATCGACCATGCCAGTAGCGGGGTTGACCCCCTCACCCGATTCGCCTTCGACAGCACCTTCCAGCAGGCCTTCGATGTAATCGGGTTCGCCGTGTTCTTTCAAGTGTTCAACCACGCGGTGAACTTCCTCATCGCTGACAAAAGCGCCGTGCACTCGTTTAGGCAAGCCTGTACCGGGCGGCAGATAGAGCATATCGCCCATGCCCAGCAAGGTTTCCGCACCCATCTGATCCAGAATGGTGCGCGAGTCGATTTTGGAAGACACCTGAAAAGCAATACGGGTAGGAATGTTCGCCTTGATCAGACCTGTAATCACGTCCACGCTAGGGCGCTGAGTAGCCAGAATCAGGTGGATACCAGCCGCACGGGCTTTCTGGGCCAAACGAGCAATCAACTCTTCGATCTTCTTGCCCTGCACCATCATCAAGTCTGCCAACTCGTCAATAATGACGACAATCATGGGCAGAACAGACAACGGCTCGGGAGCGTCCGGCGTCAAAGAGAAAGGATTGGGGATAGGCTCTTCACGCTTTTGCGCTTCGCGTATCTTGGCGTTGTAACCGGCCAAATTACGCACGCCCAGCTTGCTCATCAAGCGGTAGCGTTTTTCCATTTCGGCCACACACCAGTTCAAGGCGTTGGAGGCCAGACGCATATCCGTGACCACCGGAGCCAGCAAATGAGGAATGCCTTCATAGACACTCATTTCCAGCATCTTGGGGTCGATCAGGATCAGGCGCACGTCTGCCGGGTCTGCCTTGTACAGCAGCGACAGAATCATGGCGTTAATCCCCACGGACTTACCGGAGCCGGTTGTACCTGCCACCAGCAAATGAGGCATCTTGGCCAGATCCGCCACCACGGGTTTACCGGCAATATCCTTGCCCAAAGCCATGGTCAGCAAGGAAGCACTGCTGTGATAGGTCTGCGAGCCTACGATTTCCTCCAGACGCACCATTTGGCGGCGGGGGTTGGGCAGTTCCAGGCCCATCAGGTTTTTCCCGGGAATAGTTTCCACCACCCGGATGCTGACCAGACTCAAGGCACGGGCCAGGTCTTTGGCCAGATTCACGATCTGGCTACCCTTCACGCCGGTGGCAGGCTCAATCTCGTAGCGCGTAATGACCGGCCCCGCCTGGGCGGTCACCACCGTCACAGCAACACCGAAGTCCGACAATTTCTTTTCAATCAGGCGCGAGGTGAACTCAATGGTTTCCGGCGACACCGTTTCTACATTGTCAGAGGCGGGGTCCAGCAGGGACAGCGGAGGCAAATCGCCCGCTTCGCCAGCCTGACGAGGCGCCTTGAACAAGGTCTGCTGCTTCTCTTTCTCGACGCGCTCGGATTTGGGCACAGCCACAAAAGCAGGTTCGATACGCACAGGCTGTTCGTGGACCAGTTGCTCCTGCTTGGCGACCACGCTTTCCGTGCGCTCGGCACGTTTGACCTCGCCCACGCGACGATCCTGACGGGCTGACCAGAAAGTCATCAAACGGCGAATCGTCCCCTCAATGAAGCCGCCCAGACGTTCTGCCAACGTCAGCCAGGAAAAACCGAAAAACAAACTGGCCCCACCGGCGAGCAGGCCCATCAGCACCAGAGAGGCTCCACCAAAGCCTATCGAAGTTACTAATAGTTGCGATAATAATTGGCCCAACTGCCCACCAGCCCCCGCAGGGAGCTGCCATTGCTGGCCCAGGTCTTTAAAAAACAGCGATTCCAGGCCCATGCTGCCCAGAAACAAAAAGAAAAAGCCTATGCCAATTTCCCAGCGCACCCGAGGCAGAACATCCTCGTTTTTTGTGCTGGGCAAGAGCAAAGCAGTCAGACGGTAAAAGCCCACGGCCACGCGCTGCACCAGCAGCACCACCCAAAGCCAGGCCGTCAGACCAAATAGAAACAGGAGGAAATCGGCGATGTGGGCACCAAAGATGCCCCCGCCGTTTTGAGTCAGACCCGAGTGCACGGAATGCGACCAGCCGGGATCGCCCGGATCCCAGGTTGCCAGTACCAGGCCCAGCCAGGCTGCCAGAGCAGCGAAGATAATCCACCGTGCTTCGCGCAGCAGTCCTGTCAGGCGCTGTTGCAAGGCTGAAGGCCCATTACGCACATTTTTGGATGACCGGGACGAACGAGGGGATGTTGCAGGTATTCTTGCCATGGACTCATTATAATTGGAGATCGTCTTTTTCGGATTTTCTGTGATGTCGACTACTAAGCACGCAAAAGTACTCATTCTGGGCTCAGGCCCGGCCGGCTATACCGCAGCGATCTACGCAGCCCGCGCCAACCTTAACCCCGTCTTGGTCACTGGCATGGAGCAAGGTGGCCAACTGATGACCACCACGGATGTAGATAACTGGCCAGCCGATGCCCAAGGCGTCCAGGGACCTGATCTTATGGCACGTTTCCAGGCTCATGCGGAACGATTCGAAACAGAATTAATCTTTGACATGGTGTCCTCGGTTGATCTGTCCACCCGTCCCCTGACCCTGAATGGTGATAGTGGCACAGTCTACACCTGCGATTCGCTGATTATTGCGACAGGCGCCTCTGCCCAATACCTGGGCCTGCCAACCGAGCAGGAATTCATGGGCCGTGGCGTGTCCGGTTGCGCAACATGTGATGGTTTCTTCTACAAGAACCAGGACGTGGTCGTGGTCGGTGGTGGCAATACCGCCGTGGAAGAAGCCCTGTACCTGTCCAATATTTGCAAGACCGTGACCTTGATTCACCGTCGCGATACCTTCCGTTCCGAACCCATCCTGACCGACAAGCTGATGGACCGCGTCCAGAATGGCAATATCCAGCTGAAACTGCACAGCGAACTGCAAGAAGTGCTGGGTGACGCTTCGGGCGTGACAGGTGTGCGCATCATCAATAACCAGACCCAGGCCACTGAAGACCTGGCTGTGACTGGTGCCTTTATCGCCATCGGCCACAAGCCCAACACCGGGATCTTTGAAGGCAAGCTGGAGATGCACGACGGCTACATCACGACTCGCAGCGGTCTGAAAGGCATGGCCACCATGACTTCCGTTCCTGGCGTTTTTGCCGCGGGCGATGTGCAAGACAATATCTATCGTCAGGCCATTACCAGTGCAGCCAGCGGTTGCATGGCCGCCCTGGACGCACAGCGCTGGTTGGATGAAAACAAATAAGCCCAAAGCCGTAGGGCGTAGTCTGGCAGACCTGAAGAAGTTGCAAGGTCAGGTCCGCCAGGATCTCAATCCGCCCCCGGCC